>DOSQ01000058.1:7577-16111 GCA_003512125.1 Acidaminococcaceae bacterium | reverse complement strand
TCAAGGTTCCGCCGTCTTTCGACGACTTGATTATAATAGCACTTCTTTTATTCCTTGTCAATACCTTTTTTTAAAAAAAACTAATGGTTTTGTTTTCCCCCTCTTACTTTCTGCAAAACCGTACAGAAAGCAGAAAAGAGAGGTTCACACCTCTCTTTTTTTTACTAACGTTCAGATTCAACAAATATTAAATCACTGCCAAAACAGGTTCCTTTAAATACTTATTGGTTCTCCCCTGCATCACTTTCAGCCTCTGGTTTCTCCTGAACCAGCGGTTTCATGGTCGGGAACAGCAATACATCACGGATTGAAACTGCACCCGTCAGGAACATGACCAGACGGTCGATACCGATACCCAGACCGCCTGTCGGAGGCAGACCATGCATCAGAGCATTGATAAAATCTTCATCCATCATACCGGCTTCTTCATCCCCGGCGGCACGCTCTTCCATTTGTTTTACGAAACGTTCCCTCTGATCAATCGGATCGTTCAATTCCGTAAAGCCGTTGCATATCTCGCGACCATAAATAAATCCTTCAAACCGGTCTGTAATTTCAGGATCTTCCACGCTGCTCTTAGCCAACGGTGAAATTTCTTTAGGATACTTGTAAATAAAGGTAGGCTGAATCAGCTTATCCTCAACGAATTCGTCAAAGAAAGCATTGATAATCTTGCCGACACCCCAGGATTCTTCATATTCAACGTGCGCTTCATCCGCCATCTGACGCGCCACTGCCAGGTCGGTCACACCATTGAAATCTTTCCCACTGTACTGTTTTACCGCATCAATCATAGTAATGCGTGGCCAGGGAGCAGCTAAATTGATTTCTTTTCCTTCGTAAACAATTTGCTGCGTACCCAGTACTTTTTGGGCGGTTTCCGTTACGATTTTTTCTGTGATATCCATCATGGAATCCATATCGCCATAAGCCTGATACAGTTCCATACTGGTAAATTCCGGGTTGTGTTTAATATCAATGCCTTCATTTCTGAAAATGCGACCGATTTCATAAACACGTTCCAGACCTCCAACGATCAGCCTCTTCAGGTTCAGTTCCGTTGCGATACGCAGATACAGTTGGATATCCAACGCATTATGATACGTTATAAAAGGACGGGCCGTCGCACCGCCTGAAATGGTATTCAGGACCGGGGTCTCAACTTCTAAAAAACCTTCGTTGTCAAGAATCTCACGAATACTCTTGATAATCTGTGTGCGTTTAATGAACACATCCCGTACATCCGGATTAACAATCAGATCCAGATACCGCTGACGGTACCGAAGGTCTACATTCGTCAACCCATGCCATTTCTCCGGGAGAGGTTTCAGCGCTTTGGACAAGAATTCCAGATTCTCAACACGAATGGAAGGTTCGCCCATATGTGTTTTGAATACTGTGCCGGTAACGCCTATAATATCACCGATGTCCATCAGCTTTATAAGGGAATAATTCTCTTCACCCAGGATATCTTTTCGGGTATATAGCTGGATCTTACCTGTACTGTCCTGCAAATCCAGAAAGCTTGTCTTGCCATGTCCGCGAATCGCCATTACACGGCCTGCCGCTTTGACAACCGTTCCGTCTGCTTCCATCTGCTCTACATTTTCATAAATCTCTTTGGTATGATGGGTCCAGTCAAACCGGTGACCAAAAGGACGGATGCCCCGTTCCTCCAGCTTATGCATCTTGTCAATACGGTTCTGCATCTGCTCATTGATATCCATTGCTGCAGGCGCCTGCTTTCCCTGACCAATCTTCTTATCTTCTGCCATTCTTTTTCTCCCGATTATTTAATCTTAACTATTTTATACTGATGATCCCCTATAGGCGTACGCACCGTTACCACAGTTCCAACCTTTTTTCCCATAATAGCGGCGCCAATTGGCGATTCGTTAGAAATTCTCCCGGCAAAAGGATCGGCCTCTGTCGTACCCACCACAGTGTAAGACTGCAGACGGTCTTCTTCAAACTCAGGACTCAGATCTTCAATATCTACCGTAGCCCCCAGTTCCACCTTCGTTTTCCGTTTCTTTGTATTGTCAATGACTTTCGCTGTATTGACCATCTGCTCAAGTTCCAGAATACGACCTTCAATACGGGCCTGCTCATCTTTTGCCGAAACATATTCTGAGTTTTCACTTAAATCGCCATGGGCAATAGCTTCATGCAGCCTTTCTTCATTTTCCAGGCGCTTGACAGTGCGAAGTTCTTCCAGTTCAGCCTCCAGTTTAGCAAGGCCTTCCGCAGTCAATATTGTTTCTTTTGACGTCATGATCATTCCTCCAATGTTACACTATATTAATGGTACCATTTTATAACGATACAGGGGATACCTAAAAACGATTAATTACTATTATAGTTTTTAATAATAGCCTTGTCAAATTTTACAGATGAGCATTCTTTCGGATTTGCCCTATCATTTCTTTTGTCACCGCGTGTTCAAAATTACGGAATCCGGCCAGTGTAAAACCATGCTTTCTGGCTAAAGCGGAAATAGTATCTATCTGGGACGGAAGCAGATTTCTTCCCAACGTAAAATTTTCGTACCTTCCTTCCAGCGCAAGCATCATGGTTTCAGCCATACAGGCAAAACACGTATGGGGCGGAAAGCCAAAATCAAAATGGAAATCCACATTACCGGGAACATGGATCACACCGCCTTCGATTACCAGAACATCGTTCCGCTGTGCCGATACGTTCCGGGATACATTACGTGGTCGGGCTACATCGCAGACCACGGCGCCGGATTTCAAATCAGCAGGATCAATGATAAAATCTACTGCACTGGTCACAGCAATGACCACATCCGCTTTATGCAATCCGGATTTCACATCTGAACTTACCGAAAAGGTTGCCGCACCATGGCCATTTAATTCATGTGCCAGTTCCTCCAGCGGTCCGATCCGTCTGGCAATAAGATTGATATGGCGAACCTCACGGGCCAGAATGCGGGCACAGGCCGAACCAATGGAACCACTGGCGCCGACGATAGCCACTTCCGCATCCCGCAGATCTTTCCCCATAAGGCGGGCCGCCTCCCGCGTTCCTTCCAATGCCGTAGCTACCGTGTAGCTGTTTCCGGAGGTCACTGCAATATTTAAACGGTCCGCAATTGTAATGCCGGCATCTCCTACAATAGAGGTAAACGCCCCCAGTCCGAGAATCTTAGCCCCCAGTTCTTCTGCAATCTTTCCAGTCTCCACGATCCGGTCAATAACAAACTCTTCCGGCAATTCCACCATCTGCTTGGCCGTCAGCGGGCAGCCTACAAACCAGCCCTCGGCTTCCGCATAAGGACTCTTTACTCCGGTAATATGCGATACCGTAAACGGCTTTTTCTTCTTCAATATATATTCAAGCAGGAAATCAGGAACATACCTGATAAAAGGCGATACCATCTGCATACTCTCCAATGAAAGAGGATGCAGCACAAACGCAAACTTCTCCATTTTCCTTCCTGCTCCTTACTGAAACTTCTCAATCGACGGCAAAATATGATACCGCTGAATAAACGCTTCGTATTCTTCCGACCGCAACGCCTTTTTGCTGCCACAAGCCGCAACAATTGCAGCTTCCAGCACGTTAGTGCCAAAACTCCGGCCCTGCAAACAGGGTGTAGTTGTTACCAGCATTTTAACGCCGGCGTCTTTTAACATCTGCCGGTCTGATGAAGTAACCGTGTTAGTAATAATTGTTTTTCCTTCAAGCTTCGGCGGCATAAACCGCTTTATAAAGAGAAAATCTCCTGCAATGATATCGCTGCCTATAAAATATTCAGGATGTCTGAATATATGCGAATCCTGCTTTTTCCCGGTAGGATACATCCATTTTATCGGCAGCCGGGTAATAATGGGAACAAGCAATGCAGCCCAACGGCGCAACGCCGTCAGGCTCCGGATGGGAATATTGCAGCCCAGTCCGTAAACAATATCGCCAAACAGGACATTACAATCCTGTTCTGCCAGCGCTTCCGCCATTCCGAAACGGTCTACCGCACAAACAAGCAGCACTCGTTTGTTATTAAAATCAACAATATGGTGATTTGCCAAATATTGGATTGCCATGCGCTCCAGCGTGTTTTTCAAACCGCTGCCATCTAACACCGGTGTAATCCGGACCTGTTTCAGCAACTTCTCCGATTCGGCAAAAACATAGCGGTGACTGCCTGCCACCAGATACAGATCGGTTCCGCCCAACCCCATTGCGTCGACTTTTCCATCATAAAAGCACAACAGCCGGGCTGCTTTTTCCATATCGCCATCCGTACCTTTCCGTTCCAGCGCAACTTCCGTATCTCCAAAAAGAAGACTTCCCCGGGCATCACGTTTGGAAGAACCGATGCTTATGCTGATTACTGTTTTCTTTTTTCCAGATTTCTTTGTTCCCACCGAGTCCATACACAATCTTACCTGCAAAGATATTTTTCCGAATGTGTATTGTATCACATTGCACGGAATAACACAATCAAACTCCGAGAAAAATTAAGAAAAAACCACAAAACTGTACCTTATCAGTTTCAAACATTCCCTACCTGTCCTTCAATATAGCGCCATACTCGGCAACCAGTCCTGCCATTTCCCGCAATGTTTCAAGCTTGTGGAATTTTTCCCTGTATTCAGAAGCCCGGGGAAGGCCTTTAATATACGCGGATGCATGGCTGCGCATTTCCCGTATGGCTACCTTTTCCCCCTTAAACTCTACCAGAGCGGTTGCATGCAATATAATCTGCTGTAATTTTTCCTCAATAGTCACCCTTGGAATATCTTTTCCGGCCAAAGCTGCTTGCAGCTGCGCAAACAACCATGGATTTCCATAGGCACCCCGGGCAAGCATCAGACCGTCACAATTTGTTATCTGGCGCATACACAGACCGTCTTCCACAGAGAAAATGTCCCCGTTACCAAACACAGGGATCCGAACAGCCTCTTTCACCTGACGGATGATATCCCAGTCTGCTTTTCCCATATAAAACTGGTTCCGGGTCCTTCCATGGACTGCGACCGCAGCAACACCGGAATCTTCAGCGATTCTGGCAATTTCCACAGCATTCCGGTGATCTTCATCCCAGCCGGCACGAAATTTCACCGTTACCGGAATCCGCACTGCGTCGACCATGGCCTTCAGGATTTTTCCTGCCAGCACTGGGGTCTTCATCAGGGCAGATCCTTCTCCGTTATTGACCACCTTAGGCACCGGGCATCCCATATTGAAGTCTATGATGTCGGCACCTCTCGACTCAACAATTTTCGCAGCCTCTGCCAGTTCTTCCGGAACTGAACCAAACAGCTGAATAGCCGTAGGACGTTCTGTTTCATCAATCTGCAGCATGGCAAACGTCTTTTCATTTTTATATAACAGCCCTTTTGCGCTGACCATTTCCGAGACTGTAAGCCCACAGCCAAGCTTGCGACAGATAACACGGTACGGCAGGTCACTGATACCGGCCATTGGCGCCAGCGCTATCGGTGTCTCTAAATCTATTGTCCCTATCTTCATAACAGATTCAAGTCTTTCCCTAAGATAAAAATACGGACGGAAAGATGGCCCCCCGTCCGTCATAGGTTCTTCCTTTTATTTTTTGTTTTTTTCAAAAATAATACGAAGACCTTCCAATGTAAGCATCTGGTCCACTTCGTCAATACAATCTGTCCCCTGTGCCATGGTGTTGCCAAAACCGCCTGTAGCTATGACCAGCGCATCCCCGCCCAGTTCTTCCTTCATACGGGCAACGATTTCCTTGATCAGGCCATAATAGCCAAACATAATGCCGGAACGCATAGCATCTACCGTATTGCCGCAAATTGCTTTCTTCGGCGGAATCAGTTCAATACGAGGCAGTTTTGCCGTCCGTTGGAAAAGAGCTTCCGAAGAAATCCCGATACCGGGGCAAATAGCACCGCCAAGATACTCACCGGTAGGAAGCAAGGCACAAAAAGTCGTAGCCGTACCAAAGTCAATAATAATCATCGGTTTTTTCAGGTGAGCATATTTGTCATAAGCCGCCACCGCATTGACGATCCGGTCGGCACCAATCTCCTTCGGATTTTCATAACGTAACTGAAGGCCGATTTTCAGACCTTGGCCAACAACCAGCGGTTTGATTCTAAAATAGCGTTCACACATATGGCATAAGGGAACTAATACCGGAGGAACTACGCTGGAAATAATAATATCTGTTACCAGCTCCTTTTTTAATCCGGCAAAGCCAAGCATACTGGTCATAAACATACCGAATTCATCCGCCGTTTTAGAACGGTCGGATGAAAAACGCCAGTTGTCTACCAGCTTTTTCCCGTCGTAAATACCGGCTACCGTATTCGTGTTTCCTACATCAATTACCAGTAACATAAGTTACCCTCCTTACCGACCATAAAAAATGTTGTATGTAATTACAGCCTTAACAATACTTATAAAACGCAAACACATAAGAATCAGGAATACTGTTTCCCCTTAGCTCCTGCAGGACGGATGGAAACATCCCCTGCAATGACCTTTTCCAACGTTCCGTCCTCTTTTCTGACTACCAGCAGACCTTCTTTGTCAATATCCACAGCTGTTCCAAAATAGGTTTTATCAGGAGCAATTACTTTTACTGCCTGTCCTATGGTATCAGAGTACTTCCTCCACTCATCCAGCACCGGTCCAAATCCCTCTTTTAAAACGGTCTCATACAGTTCTTCAATATTTTTAAGGTAATCAGCCAGGATCTGTACACGATGAATCGGTTCCTGTGCAACATCCGCCACCGAAATGGCCAAATCTTTCAGTTCTTCAGGAATCAGGGATTTGGGTACATTGGTATTGATGCCTGTACCAATAACAATATAGTTAATCTTGCCAAATTCAGCGCTCATTTCTGTCAGGATACCTACCATTTTTTTCCCTTCTAACAGAACATCGTTGGGCCATTTGATTCTGGCATTGACACCTTTATATCTGTTAATTGCCTTAATAACGGCAACAGCCGCCAACAAAGTGCATTTGGAAGCTTCTGAAGGCATGAAGGGAGGCCGTAAGATTACGCTGCACCAGACCCCGCACCCCAAAGGCGAAAACCAGCCCCGGGACAGCCGCCCCTTGCCGTGGGTCTGTTCTTCCGCAACCACAACCAGACCGTCTGCACACCCCTGATCCGCCAGGCGCTTGCCCACTTCATTGCTGGAAGTGGCCTCTTTTAAATAATGGATATGATGCCCAATCCATTTTGTTTTCAGATGAACCGCGATTTCCTCCGGACTTACAAGATCCGGAGATTTATGTAAAATATAACCCTTCTTGGGAATCGATTCAATGTCATATCCCATATTTTTCAATGACTGGATATGCTTCCAGACCGCAGTACGGGAAATCCCAATCTTTGAGGAAATCTCCTCTCCCGAAACCGTTTCTGGCATACTTTCACGCAACAATCCTAAAATCTTCGAACGCATGATAACGCCTCCGCATTATATGATCATTAATTAAAACAAACGTTACACATCCGCTGACTGTAAACCTGTCTCACCGGCGATCTGTTCATTAGCCTGCAATACAGGACCGTCCTCTGTCAGATATCCCTGGTTCATAAGTTCCTGCAACTGCTTTCCATCCAGTGTTTCTTTCTGCATAAGGGTCTCTGCAATCAGCACCAGTTTATCCATATTATCCAAAAGAAGCTTTTCAGCCCCTTTGTAGGCTTCATCCATCAGACGGCGAACCTCTTCATCAATGACGGCTGCCACTTCATTGCTGTACTTTTCTCTTGCAATATCCCTGCCTAAGAAGACTTCTTCTTCCGGATGTCCGAACGTCATAGAACCCAGACGGTCGCTCATGCCGTACTGGCAAACCATTTTTCGGGCCAGTTCGGTAGCCCGCTGTAAATCACTGCTGGCCCCGCTGGAAATATCCTTCAGGACAATGGCTTCTGCTACCCGTCCACCCAGAAGCATCTGTAATTCATCCAGCATTTCCGACTTTGTCTGGTAATTCCGGTCTTCTTTGGGAAGGCTCATGGTATAGCCACCCGCCCGGCCCCGGGGTATGATCGTAACCTTATGTACTACGCTCACATCATTGTGAAGAAGTCCAACCAGCGTATGTCCGGTCTCATGATATGCCGTCAGCTTTTTCTCAGGCTCGCTCACCAGATGACTGCGGCGTTCCGGTCCCATAACCACCCGCTCCGCAGCTTCATTCATAGCCTTCATGTCAATCATGGGAACATTGCGACGGGCTGTCAGCAGAGCTGCTTCGTTTACCAGATTTGCCAGATCCGCCCCGGTAAAACCGGTAGTCTGTTTGGCAATGGTAGCCATGTCAACATCCGGCGCCATGGGTTTTCCTTTAGCATGCACCTGCAATATTGCTTCACGTCCCCGCATATCCGGACGATCTACTACAATCTGACGGTCAAACCGCCCCGGCCGTAGCAATGCATGGTCCAAAATATCCGGACGGTTCGTAGCCGCAATCATAATAATGCCTTCATTGATGCCGAAACCATCCATTTCAACCAGCAGCTGGTTCAGCGTCTGCTCTCTTTCATCGTG
>DOSQ01000058.1:0-7528 GCA_003512125.1 Acidaminococcaceae bacterium | reverse complement strand
CCGCCGCCTACACCGGCGCCGCGCTGACGGCCCACCGCATCAATTTCATCTATGAAGACGATACAGGGCGCATTCTTCTTGGCCTGATCAAACAGGTCACGCACCCGGGAAGCACCGACACCTACAAACATTTCCACAAAGTCTGAACCGGAAATCGTGAAAAAAGGAACACCGGCCTCCCCTGCCACAGCACGGGCCAGCAGCGTCTTTCCGGTACCGGGAGGACCATACAGCAGCACACCTTTGGGAATCTTTGCGCCCAATGCATTATAACGCTGCGGATGTTTTAAAAATTCCACAACCTCTTGCAGTTCCTGCTTTGCTTCATCTGCACCGGCTACATCCTTGAATGTAATCTTATTTTTACTCTCATCATAGCGGCGGGCGTTACTCTTGCCAAAATTCATCATCCGGCTGCCTCCGCTGCTCTGGTTCATCAGCATAAACCAAAGGCCCACAATTAACACCATGGGAAGCAGCGTACTCAGCAATGTTGCCCACCAGGGAGTCTGTGGTGGCAGTTCTGCCTTGATTTCCACATCACGGGAACGGAGCGTTGAAATCAGAGTAGAATCATTAGGCGCAACCGTCGTAAAGGTCTTTCCGTCTTTTAACAGACCCGTAATAGAATTCTCACTAATCGTAACAGACCGTACCTCATCCTGCTGTACATGCTTCATGAATGCCGTATACGATATATCTGTCTTGCTTGCATTGCCGGCAGAATAATGATCCATCGCCCAAATTGCCGCAATTACAATTAATAAATAAAAGGCAACGTTTTTAAAAAATTTAAACAAAAACGTTTCCTCCTTTCCGAAGTACTCTAACCGAAATTCAAAGACTGTTAAGTCCGTGCATAAACCACCGGCTTCAACACACCAATATAAGGAAGGTTCCGGTAATCGCCCGCATAATCAAGGCCATAACCAACTACAAACTCATCCGGAATGGTAAATCCCACATAATCCGCATGCATACCATTCTGTCTGCGTTCTTCCTTATCGCACATGGCAATCGTTTTAACGGAAGCCGGTTTCTTGGTCTCCAACAGCGACTTAACTCTGGCAAAGGTCAGCCCCGTATCAATGATGTCATCCACCAGAAGGACATGCATGCCTGCAATATCATCCGCCACATCCAGTCGGACTGCTACGCTGCCGGAAGTAGATGTATTGTTTCCATAGGACGATGCCACCATAAACTCCATACGAACCGGTATGGACATGGCCCGGCTCAGGTCGCAGGCAAAGTAGGCTGCCCCTTTCAGAAGACAGATAATGATAACACGTTTCCCTGCATATTCTTTGGAAAGTTGTTCCCCCATCTCCTGTACTCTCTGCTTAATCTGTTCTTCCGTAATCAAAACCGCTTTTATATCTTCATGCATAAGAGACACCTTCCTTAATTATTTAATATTTATAAACAGCCAGCCCTCATCCCGGGCCGGGACTTCCATACTGCTTTTCTCTTCTTCCCATCGGGCATTGGCTATTCCGGGAATCCATACGATTTCATTCCCTGCTGCAGCGACTACCAGACGGTCTCTGACTTCCACAGGCACCTTACGTTCAATCAGATACTTTTTCAGTGTTTTATGCCCGGTTCCTTTTAATGGAAATATCCTGTCTCCCGCCTGTCTGTAGCGGAACACCAGCGAATTCCCCAGCCTTTTCAACCGGCACAACGGGTAAATCATCTGTTTCCGGTATTGATATGCCGGCTTTTCTTTTTCAAAACTAATCTGAGCTACCCGATTGTCCGGAAAGAAAAATTCCAATATTCCTTTTCTGCTGTCAGATAAACTGGCGAAGTTACATTCCAAATTGACTGAATAGCTCCACGCAGTGTCCTCTTGCAGAGCCTTTAATTTCCCTTCAGAGAATAATATTAGTTTACCATAAGAATATAATGCTTGCCAACTGCCTGGCAGTAAAATTTTTTTACCGCTGTCATGATTGATCAGTAACTGTTCCAAATCTTCCAGATTGACCCCGGATAATTCTCCCGTAGCCCCCGAAAGATGCCAGAACCGGCGCAACACCCTGAAGCGCAATGCTGCAGGGATGTCTTCCCATGAATCTGCCAACAAAACACCGTTCTGTGTTTCCGCTGGGAAAACCCACCTTTTTTTTAATTCTGCTTCAGCCAGTTTCTCCAAATACTCCCCATCGGTTTGAAGATGTTCTGCTGTCCTGCATAAAATATCCGTAACAGCTGGCGAAAAATCGCTTTTCAACAACGGAAACAGGACCTTCCGAATCCGGTTGCGCATGTAATGCAGATCCTCATTCGTTGCATCTTCCCGCCAAACGATTTCTCTGTCCCTGCAATATTTCCTCAGTTCTACCGCTGAAAGGGTCAAAAACGGGCGCAAAACCCTGTTACAGCGAAACCGGATAGCCCCCAGGCCACGTGTTCCCGAACCGCGCAGCAGGCGCAGCAGGAATGTCTCTGCCTGATCATCCTTCTGATGTGCTGTAAGAATAAAGTCAGCTCCTGTTTCCTCCGCACATTGTATAAGCGCCTGATAACGAAGTCGCCGTGCAGCATCTTCCAGGGACAGTTTTTCATTTTTTCTTAATTCCTGTGCATCAACATGCCTGCAACAGAATATCATGCCCCTTTTCCGGCAAAACTCTTTAACATAAGCCGCATCTTCCAGGCTTTCGCTACCCCGGATTCCATGCTCTACATGACACACAGTAAAGCTGAATCCACAGCATTGTAATGCATCAGCCAGAGCCAGGGAATCCGCACCGCCGCTCACTGCAGCCACATATTTTTTTGTTACATCCAGCGTTTCCCTTAAAGTACGGCAAACTTTTTCAGACACAGTTTCTTTCATAATCATCCCATATTCTGCCATTGGTCTGCTTACGGCCACACCCTGTTGCCGGGCAATTATACCTGAAAAACAAAAAAGGCACCCGTACTGAGTGCCAGATTTTTACCGATCACGGCTCGCACCACGGCCTCCACGCTTGGATTCCGTATTTCTGCGCAGATCCAACAGACGATCATCACTGTCTTTCATAAACTTGGATAATTTGTCTTCAAAAGACAACGGACCTGCCTGGCGGGGAACCCGCTTCTCTACAGCAGTTGCTTCTTTGGGCCTGACAGGCTTTGCAGGAGTTTCCGGTTTTTCTTCAAGCTGTTTCAAAGAAAGCGCTATCTTTCCGCGGGCGTCAATTGACAGCACTTTAGCCCTGACCTTCTGATGCTCTTTTAAATAGTCGTGCACATCCTTTACATATACATTGGATACCTCGGAAATATGAATCAGCCCGACTTTTCCTTCGGGAAGCTGAAGAAACGCGCCAAAATTTGTAATGCCGGTCACTTCACCTTCTACGACAGCTCCAATTTCAATTGCCATAAAACTAAAAATCCTCCTGCTCTAAAAATAAGACTTCTTAATTTTACCATCAGAAAAGAATCAGTGTCAATAAAAATGCTAATTTTCAGCCTTTTTTTTAGTACTTTCTACCTTATCCTGCTTTTCTTTTGGTTCTTTTTCATCTTCTGTAACCTTTTTATCTTCCTGTTCCACTTTATCCTTTACTATAAAAATAGGCACTTCATCCTTTTTTACATAATTATGATCCTCACGTGCCAGTTTTTCAATATACTTAGGATCATACAGCCGTTTCCTCTCGGCTTCCAGATCTGCCTGCACTTTCTGCAGTTCCTCTACTCGTTTCTGAGTTGCTTCCGTCTCCTTCTGTATCTGGTAAATTTTATATTCCTGCCGGCCTAAAATCGCGACAAAGATGATAACCAGGACAATCAGTACCCGTCGGAAATCTCTTGCTATCCGGTTTTTCTTTTCATTATCACGAGCAGCCATGCCATTCACTCCCCTCATGGAAAAGCCTGTTGTAGTTTAGTATAACAAAAAAACAGAAGACAGGCAATGCCTGTCTTCTATATGTATTGCAAACTTAATCAGCCGTTACTTCGTTTTCTTTTGCTTCATCCCAGAACCGGTCCAGTTCCTCCAGAGAATACTCATTCCACGCTTTTCCCGATTCCGTCACGCGCTTTTCCACATGCGCAAAACGTGTTGCAAAGCGGTTGTTACAACGATTTAAAGCCGTTTCACTTTCCAGTCCCAGATGACGGGCAAAATTAACCAGCGAAAAATACAGATCGCCTAATTCCCATTCCATTGCTTCCTGATTCTGTAAAGCCGCAGCTTCACAGAATTCTTTCCATTCTTCCAAAACCTTTTGCTTTACGTCTTCCGTTTCTGTCCAGTCAAACCCGACCTTGGCAACCCTTCTCTGTATTTTATGGGCCCGCAGCAGGGAGGGAAGCCCTTTATAGATACCATCAAGCACCCGCTTCCGTTCCGGTTTTTCCTGCAGCTTGATCGCCTCCCAATTGGTGAGCACTTCATCACTGTTGGATACCTTGACCGTACCGAATACATGGGGATGCCGCTCTATCAGTTTATCCGTCACGCCGTCAATGACATCCTGCAGGGTAAACATTCCTTTTTCCTCCGCCATGCGGGCATGGAATACCACCTGCATCAGGATGTCCCCCAGTTCTTCTGCCATACCATGAGGATCTTTATCATCTACAGCTTCCAGAAACTCATAGCATTCTTCAATCAGGTTAGCACGGATCGTATCAAAGTCCTGCTCCCTGTCCCAGGGACAACCGCCAGGCTCACGTAATACCTGCATCACATCCGCAAGGGGGCGCACGTCAAAATTCGTTTTGCGTTTCAACAACGGGAAACGGTTCCAACAGCCTGTTACATCTGAAGCAGCGGTTTCCGATAATGTCCCGAAAGTTCTGCCAGCTGCTTCCTCCTTCATGTCTGAGAAAGAAGACCCATTTTTAACCTGATCATCTTCTCCGGATCCATCCATTCCCTGAAGAACAGACCGCAACACCTCCTGCGGCTGACGGGGGATGAACACGCTGGTCAGATGGTCAATTTCAGACTGCCTGTCAATCTCAAAAAGCGGTACCTTACGGCAAATCTCATCGTCCAGTCCCAGATTGTGAAGAAAATACAGTTCCGTTTCGTCCGGCAGAACATCCATCAGGGAAAGCTTCATATCAGAAGCTACCATTTTATTATAAACCTGTGTCACCATCAGAGGGTACTGTCCCGCATCCGCCAGAGCCGAAAAGTCCTGGGCGTCGATAATCCGCAGACCGTCAATCGGATCGATACCCAGCGTTACATACGCAAGGTCCAAAAAACTCATGGCAGGTTTAACAGTCAGAGGGACACCGCATTTTTCCGCTTTTTCCCGCAGCAACACCACCGTCCGTTCCGCTACCAGCGGACTTCCGGGAACCGCATAGACCACATCTTTTTCCCTGGCCTGTTCTATTACAAAAGATGAAATTTTATCATACACTTCTTCAAATGTTGCTTCCTTTTCATACCATGCATCACAGGAAATATACGAAATACCGCGATGATTTAATTCCGCAACAGTTGGATGGATTTCCGTCCGCAGGATTACAAACCGTTCTTCCAGCAGTTTTAATGTTTCCAGAGACAGATGTCCGGCAGCTCCAGGTCCCAGGCCTACAACAGTCAGTGTTCCTTTTATATTACTTTTTTCACAGTTGATTTTATTTTCCGGCTCCATACATACAACCTCCGTCCGCTCTTTTAATTTTAATGTCTTCTGTTTTTCAACACATTTCAAAGTATATCTGCCTGTTATAGTACGCAATACCTTGCGCTATCTATCAAAAAATTTCCGTATAAGTTTTCCGATTACCGGCAGTTGCAACGCTTCTTCCCGGGTCAGGCAGCCCAACAGCACCACTGCAGCTCCGTAAACCAGAACCGATACAACCATACCGATAAATAAAGCAACAACGACACTTCCCTTATCCATAAAGAACAACGATGCCATTTTTCCAGCAAGCCCCATACCAATCGAAGCCAACAGAATTTTCAGGCTTTCTCTGACAGGAAACGGAATCCCGTTACGGTACAGGAAAAAGATATTGATGGCAGCTACCATGGCAAAATTAAGGTTCGAGGCCCAGGCCGCGCCCAAAATATGGAAGGCAGCCACAGAGGTGAACTGCCAGACCGCTACGGCCTTTACTACGGCGCCGAACAGCATATTCCACATGGGGATAGCCGTTTTCCCCATCCCCTGCAACGCTCCTGTAGTAACCTGGAAAATTCCCAAAAAGGCAATGGACGGAGCCAGATGGGCAATTACGGACGCCGCTTTCATCGTACCGTATAATGTGCCGGATATGGGGCCGGCCAGCGCCCACATCCCCACAGAGGCCGGAGCCACTACAAGCACACAGATTTTAAATGCAGATGCCGTTTTGCGCAACACTTCATCAGATAACCGCAGCGCACAGGCTTCCGAAACTGCCGGCACGAGACTGGCCGCCAACGACATGGAAGGAATCGTTGCCATCATCATCAGAGGCTGGGCCATACCAGTAAGATAACCGAACAGCGTAGTAGCCGCTTCCACGCCAAAACCTGCCCTTCCCAGCCCATTCGGAACCAGAAGCATATCAATACTGCTGGTAACCGGTATCAGCAGGTTTGCACAGGAAACAGGAACAGCCAGTAAAACCAGCCGTTTAGCGATAGAAGACACGCTTTCTTCCACGGTTTCTGCCTGCCCCGCAATTTTTTGTTTCCAGTCCTTGCGGGCCTTCCGATAAAACCAGGTAAGCACAATCAGTCCTGTCATTCCGCCCGGCACCGCACCAAACGCTGCGCCGGCAGCTGCATATTCCAACCCACGGGGAAGGAAAAAATAAGCCAGACCGACCATAACAAGTACGCGTATCATCTGTTCCAGAATCTGGGAAACAGCCGGAGGCGTCATCATCTGGTAACCCTGAAAGTAGCCCCTGAAGCTTGCCAGTATACTGGAAAAGAAGACTGCAGGCGTCAATACAACCAATGCATAATACGCCCGGCTGTCACGGAGCCACCCGCTACTTACGAGATAACCGGCCAGCCCGTACAGAGTCAGGGCAAAAAACAAACCAAATACTGCCATCAGCCCTAACGTAACCTTAAAAATCCGATGGGCCTGAGCGTAATCATTTTTGGCCACCTTTTCTGCCACAATAATGGAGACCGCCACCGGCACGCCGGCCGAACAGATTGAAAGCATCAGAAGGTAAACAGGATAAGCCATCTGATATAAACCGATACCCTCACCCCCTAACAAGCGGGACAGCAGGATGCGGTTCACTGAGCCAATGACCTTAACCATCAGTCCGGCGACAGTTAAAATCAGCGCTCCTTTCAGAAATTTATCCTTACCCATTTTCGGCTCCCATCACAAATATATCTAAAACTACATATTTATATTTATTTTATCAGTTTGACCAGATTCTTTTCAAGCCAGTCCAGCGGCTCGATCTCCAACCGGGACGTGCGGAACACCAGCACATTTTCCCTTCCTGGAAGCAATTGCATATAACGATTGTTCTTTTCCGCCATTTTTACCAACGCTTCCCCGTTAACCTCCGAATGCTGCGCAAAGGTAACGCGGAT
>DOSQ01000092.1:2471-2591 GCA_003512125.1 Acidaminococcaceae bacterium | reverse complement strand
CCGCTTCATCCTGGCCGATGACATGCTCATGGAGAGTTTCTTCCAGGTGTACCAGTTTCTCCCGCTCCCCGGTGCCAAGCCGCTGTACCGGAATCCCGGTCCAGGTGCTGACTACCCGGG
>DOSQ01000092.1:0-2421 GCA_003512125.1 Acidaminococcaceae bacterium | reverse complement strand
CGATATCGTCCTCGTCCACTTCTTCTTTCAGCAGGGCATTATCGCCGCCGGACTGTTTTTCCAACTCCTGCAGCTGTTTCTGCAGTTCCGGCAGGCGGCCGTATTTCAGTTCCGCCAGCTTGTTCAGGTCGTAGTCCCGCTCCGCCTTTTCCATTTCCTGTTTTACGGCGCCGATTTCTTTTTTCACTTCCCGCACCTTGACGATGCCGGCCTTTTCGTCATCCCAGCGCTTGATCAGGGCCGCATTCTCTTCCCGCAGTTTGGCCAGCTGTTCCTGCAGTTTGACCAGACGGTCTGCGGACCCGGGGTCATCCTCTTTCTTTAAAGCCTGCTCTTCAATTTCCAGTTGCAGAATCTTGCGTTTGCTTTCATCAATTTCCGTCGGGGAAGAATCAATCTCCGTACGGAGCCGGGCCGCTGCCTCATCTACCAGGTCGATGGCTTTGTCCGGCAGGAACCGGTCATTGATATAACGCTGGCTTAGCACGGCAGCAGCTACCAGAGACGCATCTTTGATTCTCACCCCGTGATGGTTTTCATAGCTTTCTTTCAAACCGCGCAGGATGGAAATGGTATCCTCCACGCTGGGCTCGTTGACCATGACAGGCTGGAAACGGCGCTCCAGGGCACTGTCCTTTTCAATATATTTGTGATACTCATTCAGGGTAGTGGCGCCGATACAACGCAGCTCACCCCGGGCCAGCATGGGCTTCAGGATGTTGCCGGCGTCCATGGAACCTTCCGCTGCGCCGGCGCCGACCACCGTGTGCAGCTCATCAATGAACATGACGATCTGCCCGGCGCTGTCCGCCACAGCCTTCAGTACCTTCTTCAGCCGTTCCTCAAATTCGCCCCGGTACTTGGCCCCGGCTACCAGGGCAGCCAGGTCCAGCGCATACAGCGTTTTGTTCTTCAGGCTTTCCGGCACGTCCCCGGCCACGATTCGGCGGGCCAGCCCTTCCACGATGGCGGTCTTCCCTACGCCCGGTTCCCCGATGAGCACCGGATTGTTCTTTTTCCGGCGACTCAGGATCTCAATGGTACGGCGAATCTCGTCGTCTCGGCCGATCACCGGGTCCAGTTTGCCCTGTCGGGCTCTTGCCGTCAGGTCCTGCCCGAATTTTTCCAGCGTCTTCTTGCTTTCATCATTGGCGGAACTGTTCAGGTAATGCTCATATAGTTTTTCAATCTTGTTGCTGTCGATACCGTACTTTTTAAACAGCGCCGTAACATCGCTGCTGCCGTCACTTGCCAAAGCAGAGACCAGATGACCCACCGTCACGTTTCCCTGTCCCGCCTTGCGGAGTATGATGCCGTTGACCCGCGCAAAGTCCGAACTCATGAGCAGCTGCCGGTCCTGTCCTTTAACAGAAGGAATACGGCTTACCAGGGCCCTCGCTTCATTCGCAAATGTGTTTTCATCTACTTTAAACGTCTGCAACAAAAACTTAAAAAAGTCATCACTGCACAGTGCCAGCAAGAGGTGCGCGCTGGTCACTTCCTGGTTGTAGTTCATTAAAGCCTGCTGCTGTGCCGCTTCAATGATGGCTTTAACTTCATCGGTATAGTTTTCGTTCATATGTATCACTCCAATCTTCGACTAAATCTATTTAAATTTTAATAACAAACCATTTTAAAAGTTTCTGACAGAATCTGTTTTTTCTTAAAAAACTTTTGGCGTATTGCACTTTAATTTATATAAACATAAGAAAATACTTTGTTTTTATGCTATAATTAATTATTGAACATTCGCCACTTATTACTTTAGTTTTGTGAGGTTATATCATGAGAACCAATGTCATCGCCTATCGCCTTTTTGACGTAGCCGACGAGATCAACCTTGACCAGGTACAGGCCCTGTGGCACAGCCGCAACAAGATTTCATCCCGCCTGCGCCTGGACCGCATTTCCACTAAATCCATTACCTTCCACGATCCGCCTGTGCTGGTGGAACTAGGGTACCATGAAATGACAGTCGGCGGCGTGGAATATCTGGTTGAGGTAAAGGCCCGCATCCAAGACCTGGGGGTTATCTGTATCCTCTTCAACATTCCGCCTGAAGAAGATATCACCTATCAGGAATACCTGAAACTGGTGCTGGCCGTGGAAGAACTGCCGGACGAAGCATTCCGGCGCTTCCTGGACGCGACCATGGAAACCATCGGTCCCGCCTGCACCAACCAGAATATTTCCGGTTACGATGAAGACTTCGTGGTGTACTATTTCCAGGATCCCATTCCCGGCGACTGGGATATCGTGCCCTTCCTGTTGAAGGATGCGAACCCGGTCAACGAAGAGACACGGGAATCCACACTGGCCAACCGTTTCTCCTACGCAGACGACATAGCGTATCTGGCCTGGGACAGCGCCGTGGTCTACGACCCCACCGGCAGCATGGACATTCCCGACCTGCTGGAATTT
>DOSQ01000059.1:406-3982 GCA_003512125.1 Acidaminococcaceae bacterium | reverse complement strand
TGCAAAAAATCCCTGGAATGGCTTCGCGCAGTTGGCACAAAACTAAATGTCGAGCCCGGCATACTGGATGAGTCCATACAAAGTCTTGAAAATGAATTCACAGAGATACTGACAAAGCGAAAACCTTTTCTGGAGAAAAAAACAGCAGTCCTTTACTTCCCCGGGCTGCCTAAGATCCCTGTATATCTGAACTGGCTGAAGGAATTCGCTGAACTGGCAGGTATTGCCATCAAAGGAATCATCATCAGCCACCCGGAAGAAAAGCCCACCTATGCTACGGTAGACGAGGTGACCCTCCCCCTCCGGCAGCTTGGTTTTCCTCTTTGTGATGAAAGTATATTAGCAGAAGTGGATTTCGTCTTCACGCTCCGGCGCATGGGAAACGCGCCGGATAATTACGTCCAGATTCCTTACATCCACGCCCCCTTTGGGGCTCATGGGTTCCGTGATTTTGCTGATCAGGTGTTCCGATGCGAAAGAAAACAATCTCATACAAGGCAGGTATTATAATGGAAGAAAAGTATAAATCTGTGAACTGCGAGACCAACCATTGCGCGATCACTGGCGCTGCCAGCTTTTTCTGCGCAATAAAAGACGCAGTTCTCCTGATTAACGGTTCCCGTTTCTGTTTTAAGCAGATGCTTCATAATCTGGAAAAAACCTTTCGCCAGCCGATACGTTCCCGGTTGTTCTGTACAGAGCTGCAGGAAGAAAGCATTATCTTCGGAACAGAAAACCTGCTGGAAAGGGAACTGAAAAAAATAAAAGAAACAAAAAATCCCTCCATTCTGTTCATTCAGAATAACTGCGCCGCCAGCCTGATTGGCGATGACATAGCCGGCATCGCCCAGCGGTTTGGTTTCTCCTGCCCTGTCATTGTTTTAGATTCCGGAGGCCTGGAAGGCGGTTTTTATGAAGGCTGGCGTCAGGCTGCCAGGGCTTTTTTTCAATCTTTCCCTGTAAAGGAAGCATCCGTTGATCCCCATTCCATAAATCTGGTTGGAGTATCTGACAGTTTATTTAATTTTGCAAATGATAAAAAAGAACTCCTGTACCTGTTAGAAACAGGCGGAATTCAGGTTGTGAATTATGTGGGCAATGCCATGACCCTCTCCAGCCTGCAAAAGCTGCGGACAGCTTCGCTGAATGTAGTAATCGTTCCGGAACTGGGAAAAGAACTGGCTGAGTTTCTGTATGAAGAATACGGAATTCCCTATTTGCTGACGCTCCCACCCTATGGACTGGAAGGTTCAGAGCGCTGGCTGCTGCAAATTATGGAAGCGCTTGATTGCCCGGATACCGAAACAAAAGCGGTCCGCGCTTTCTTTTCCGGGCAAAAAGCCGAATTGAAAGCAGAAACAGGCAAACTGCGCAAAATATTTGGCGATATGTGGATTTCTGAGATCAATGTAGCAGGTTCGTATTCTACAGTCTGCGGAATTGCGGAAGCACTGCGCAAAGAGCTGACCAACTATGAAACCATGAACCTCTTTGTGTATAACGACGCGCCGGACTATCTTACTTTGGACAATGCAGATTATTATAATTTCCACCGTTACTTTGACCCGAAGCTGATTGCCAAAAACCCGGACTGGGTCCTGTTTTCCAGCTCGGCAGAACACTCGCTTGCAGTGTCGCAACACAAGCAAGCCGGCAACAATTTCTGTTGCATCGCCTACCCATGTTTTGACGCGGCCGTGTTCCAACCTTACATGGGCATCAACGGATGCCGCAATCTGCTGCGTTTCCTCTGGCAGTTCTATATTGATAATATGAGAAAGGCGTAAGATATTTTATTTACAGTTGTTTAGCGGTGCTTCCAAGCGCCGCTTTTATTTTGCAAAAAAACACCCGCCATCGCTGGCGGGTATTGAGGAGTCGCGGTTCTTTATTATTCTAATTTCTATTTTCCAATGCCCGTCGTTGGAAATCCTTCAGCAGACTGCGCATGCGTCTGTCCGGCACCCATACGTACACAGGCTTGTCTGAGTCTTTGATACGCAAATTGGAACGCCAGATAAACTGCAACAGTTCAGATAATGCATAATTGTCATTATCAAACTCCAGATCCGGGTTGTTTTGTTCTTTGGCCCGCTGTGCCAGAAAGTTGGTACAGTTCACATCGTAAAAACGGTTGCACAGGTAGGCCACGCCGGTGCAGTTACTGTAATCATTGGTGGCTTTGGTGTTGCAGGGAAGAAACCGTTTCATGGTAGGATAGTGCCGGCCATCGCTCTGCAGCATATCTTTGTATGCATTAAACACAGTAAACATAAACGTATTGCTGCGCACGCCATGTTCTCTCATAAATTCATAGGCATTCCGGAAACGTGTTTTCAGCGTTTTCAAGCCAAGACCGGATTTGTCGGTACGCAGCCGTTTGTACCATTCTTTGGACAAACTGCTTTCCATATTAAACAGCTTATCATCCAGGATCACCAGGCGTTCCATTCCCTCTGGATAAGTTTCTTTATACTCCCCGCCCGGATTCTCCCTGATATATCCGTCTGCAATGTGGCAATACTCCATACCGATATCGTTTAACAGACAGTATTTGCGAAGCATGCTGCCATGGGTCAGATAGGAAAAGAACCAGCAGACTTTAAAGCAGGAAAACAACTCCCGTTTTGCAAACGCCACAATGGAAGTGAATTGGCCGTCCCTGTCTCCGGAAGGATACAGCGTGCAGCTCCGGCTCAGATTCTTTATGGCGTCGAAAACCTTGTACTCTTTGTTCTTACGGTTATAATCACAATCGGGATTGAATATTACCTTTCCGTTTTTGTTCGCAATCATATGTTCCTGTTGCATCAGCAGCACATCCGCCGTACCGAAACGGGTGATACCGTCAAAGGTGTCCGGTCGTTGCGCCCCACCGATGACTCCCCGGAACAGGGAGGGAACTTCATCAAAAAACGCCTGATAGACGCAGTCGCTTTTGCGGAAGGCTTCAATCGTTTCATCATTGAAGATGCCGAACAGAGACTGTGTTGTTACGATATTTTCACCGTCGCGGATCAGCTCCAGGATGCTTTTGTTGTAAGGGGGCTGCTCCGGACATTTTGCGTCCAGCTCCTGCAGGAAGCGTTCATCCCGTTCCCGGATGGTTGACACAAAAATGATGAACCGGGTTTTCTGCACGTCATCAAATAATCCGGTACGTTTCAGCGACTCCAGATATGTATCGTTAAAATAGAACGCCCCAAACCGGAGATACTCCAGCAAAGATGAACTCTTGCCGATACCCATGGGTGAATCTACAATACGGAATGTGATTTTTCGGTTTTTATCAAAATGGTTAGTAGTAATAGTAAGAACCCCTTTTCCTGCATAAAAAATACAGGGAAGACCATGCTGTGCACGGTTTTCTCCCAACGAAAAGGTATTATACAGCAGAAAAGGGACGAATGCAAGGGGCCGGCCGGCTTTTTGCGCAGAACTTCATGACCGCACTCTCAGACAGATTGAATTGTCTGCCTGTCGGTTATGCTATACTGATGCATAAACGACTGTCTATCATATATTAAAGAGTGCGTAGGGTCTGAACCCAGTAACCATGCGGCTTTACGAAAAAAA
>DOSQ01000059.1:0-311 GCA_003512125.1 Acidaminococcaceae bacterium | reverse complement strand
GCTTCGTAAATGTCTCGTATACATTCCACCATGTACTGTGACGAACAAAGCATATGGGTATCGGGGATCACGTATAGTCTTTTATTCCGAATCGCATTAACCGTCTGCAAAGCCGGATCTTCCACAATATCCCGTTTATAGGCTGCCAGATCCAGCTTGCCGCTCCAGTCCCAGGTTGGAAGGAAAATGACATCCGGATTCATCTGCAACACCTGCTCTTTCGGTAAAAGCTGTGTGCCGCGAAACACCATCTGCGCCGCCGCATTTTTGACACCTGCTTTCTGACAAACATCGTCATAGTAAGTATTTTT
>DOSQ01000025.1 GCA_003512125.1 Acidaminococcaceae bacterium | reverse complement strand
TGATCCTGGAAAACGATCTGGGCATTTACGCCTATGACATGAGCACACTGGGCTATGTTGCGGATAAAAACGGAACGGTAGACACGAATCTGGTGGGAGCAACCGTAAAGACCCTGTTCACCGAAAAAAAGATGCTGAAAAACCTGCAGGCAAAGTACGCTGATAAGCTGAAGGGTAAGGAAAAAGTGCAGTACTGCCTGCTGGACATGCAGTACAATATGCCGGAAAAAACCTATACGGTGAAAGAGATGCGGGTGTTCACCAATAAAAACCGTATTATTGAAACCAAAAAAAATAAAACCGGCTTCGTACCAGTTCCGGAAAAAACCTTTGCAGAAGCCATGTATGATATCTGCCAGCAGTTTGTGACGGAAATGAACGCGCCGGCAGAAGACGGGCAGAAGCCGTCGTTGCTGAGTAAGTAACAGACGATTCGCTGACAGATTAAGGATTAAACCTGTTGCGGAATTAATTATGCAAAATGGTTGCAAGGCTGTAAGGAGTTTTGAAACCCATTTTCAGTTTGCACTGCAAAGTACTGCAGGACCATGAAAGACTGGCTGCAGGAAACGCGTACAATAAATTTTATATTTATTAAGGAGTGTAAAAAAATGAAACAAAGTCGAAAAGGTATGCTGATGGCCGCACTGATTTGCGGCACAATTGCGCCAGTACTGTTTACAAGTGCAAGTGCAAGCGCGGCGGAAGCAGAAGACGAGGCGTTACGTGCTTTTGAACTGAACCCGATGGTCATTACGGCGCAGCGTGCGGAAATGAGCGATCTGGATACACCTGCAGGTACGTCTGTAATTACGGCTGCGGATATTGAACGCAGCGGTGCCAAGACTGCGTATGAGATTATTGAACGGCAGGTAGGTATTACCAATAACGCATATGGCCCTGGAGGCCGTGAATTCGGTGGATCTTCATCCCGTATCGTTTTACGCGGACTGGATAAAGGGACGTTGGTGCTGGTTAACGGGGCACCCTACAACCTGATGAACTATAACAGCACAGAGGGTATTCCCGCACAGGCTATAGAGAAAGTGGAAATCGTTCGTGGCGCCCAGGCAGCGTTATATGGAGCGGAAGCTGTTGGCGGCGTAATCAATATCATCACAAAGAAAGGCGGAGCTGATAAGACCACAATTTCTTATGGCGGTGGCAATTATGACCAGAAATGGAGTTTAACCTCTTCTGGTAAAAACTATATGTTCTATCTGAGCAAAGATTATTTTGGAGATGTAAGTAAGACCAATAAAATTTTCGAAAAATCTACAAGACAATGGAAATATCGCAACAGTACCAAAGATAATATGTTCTTGTCTGTGACTCCGATAGATAAACTGAGTATTCAGTGGGCGCATACCAAGGGACGGTTTTATCGTGATTCGTGGACCCGGAGTACGGCTACCGGGAAACTGACAGGTGCAGGAACAGCTTACTATTACCCGGAAACGAGAGACAATGTAAGCGCGATTTACGATGATAAAGAGAACATGTTTAAATCCATTGTTTCTTACAATCGTCGCAGGGTCGATCCTCGTCAGGGAACGATAAAGAACTGGCAGTTTGGCGAAATGAAGTGGAACAAATCCTCTAACTGGACGCTTGACAGCTGGACATGGGATACGCAGAAGGGCTGGAATCTTCGCGGTGACAAAGACACATTTATTTTAGGCTTTGTTTTTAACAAGGAGAATACAGAGGTAGCCAAAACAGAGACAACCAGTGATAAGGGCGACAGAAAGACCTATTCTGTATATGCTTCTTACAAGTATCAGTTTGCGCCTAAGTTCTCTACAACATTAGGTGTGCGGGCAATGCATGTTTCTGACTATGGCGACAGCCTGAATAAAGTGGTACCGCAGTTCCAGACCTTATATAAGGCTAATGATAAAACTTCCTGGTACATCAATGTTGGTAAATCCTTTGAAATGCCGGCATTGAACCAGTATTTTGACCGTGAAGGAATTGAAGCAGTTACGCCACAGGAAGGTTGGACTTACGAAACCGGTGTGAAAGTTGTTAATAAATCCAATTCCTGGAAATTTGACGTCTTCCATATGGATATTGACGGTAAATTTGAATGGAAGTACAGAGATCCTGCAGATCCCAAAACAGCATATTTAATAAATGTAGGTAATTGGAAGAATACCGGTGCAGAATTAGAATATACGCAGAATTTTAGTGATAAGTTAAAAATGCGTTTAGGCCTCATGTATGCAAATCCGAAGTCACAAGAAAAGGACGGCGATCCTTATGTGCAGGACGAAGCAAAACTGCAGATGACAGCTGGATTGGATTATCAGATTGGCAAGTTCACTGCTAACCTTAACTACTTGTATGTTGGCAAGAGACAATACTCTTACTACAACAATTTAGGTCAGAGTGCCAAAACCTATGGTTATGACCACAAAGTGCCTAACCGTAATTTGCTTAATGCTGCTTTTACTTATAAAGCAGACGATCATAATTCCATGCAGTTTGTACTGAACAATATTTTGGATAACCACGATACCATTAATAAATATGAAAACTGGAGCATGCCGTTTAACTGGATGTTGACATATAACTATACATTCTAAAAATGGTTTTGATCCAAATAATGAAAATTACTTTCCAAGCGGCGCTTTCCGGCGCCGCTTTTTCTCTGTACAACTAATATCCACACAATTATTTGACGATGCGGTAGAGATGATGGCGAAAACAGTGTACCCGGAGTGCTTTAAGGAAAAATGAAAAACCTGGTGAAAGCAGTTGTGCTTTGTATCTGTTTTTCGTTGCTGTTTCTTACAGGGTGCGGCAGCGAGGTGGATAAAAAAGCACTTCCTTACATTAAAAGTGAAAAGGCATACATGGGGTTGGTGGATACAGACGGAAAAGAGATTAAAAATCTGCCCCGGCCCTGTCGGATTGTGTCCCTGACGATTCGTTCTGATGAAATCCTGATGGAACTGGCTGAAAGGAAAACGATTGTAGCGCTGAGCAAATGGGCAGATGATCCGGTCGCATCCAATGTAGCAGGAGAGGCGAAACAAATCCCTCTGCGTGCGCTTCCGTCCGAAGAAATGATTCTAGGCATGAAACCGGATCTGGTAATT
>DOSQ01000052.1 GCA_003512125.1 Acidaminococcaceae bacterium | reverse complement strand
AGATGTTGAACCAGTCCGGCAGCTTGCGGCCCCGCAGTAAAAGCAGGGGCAGTTCCCGGCAGGAAAAAGTGCCGATCACCATCATCAGGGTAGCGCCGTATATATATAAGGATTCACTGTTCATTTTGCTTCTCCAGTCTGCCGGCTGTATTCCGGCAAGCGATTTGTATTGCAAGCTGCCATGACGTTTCGTTTATGGTCAGGGATTCGCGTTTTGCTTTTTCGTGTGCTTCACTTCCAGCCAGCAGGCGATGCAGGATACGATGAGCGTGGCCAGCACGATATGCAGCTTGAAGGGAACGATGAAGGATAACAAGACGGACAGGATGCCGCCTGCCAGACCGGCGATCAGCAGGGCTGTGTCGTGAAGATAACCGCTCCAGATGCCCAGGAACATGGCGACTAAAATATACGACACCAGTTCCGTTGGCGGATTGAGGTATGCAGCTGCGGCGCAGCCGATGAAGTTAGCGCTGGCCCAGACCAGGCAGGGAGAAAATCCCAACGCCAGACCCTGATTCACGTCCCACTCCTTATCCTTACTGAAACTGTCCAAATTGACTGCGAAAGTCTCGTCGGTAATATTCTGGGCGAACAGGACCGAGTAGGGCAGGGAACAATGCTTAATATGAGGGTACATGGCAGTGGAAAAGAACATGTACCGCAGGCTTACCATAAAATTAGTAACCAGAATGGAAAACAGGGACGCGTGATCCATCAGCATGGCGATACAGATGAACTGCCCGCTTCCAGAATAGGCGAGAATGCTCATGACAAACGCTTCGATGGGTGCGATGTGCGCCTGTTGTCCCAGAATACCGCAGGCCAGTCCCAGGAACAGGTAGCCGATATAGATCGGCATGGCCCGCTGAATCACTTTTTTATTAAAATGCAAGATAAAGACCATCCTTTAAAATGGTAATAATACTTAATTATTATATAGCGAGTTCCTGTTTTCTGCAATTCTGTACGGAAAATAAAATTTGATTGTGTCTCAGTTTTTACAAATACAAAAACAGATTTGTGAAAAAGTCAGATGTAATTGTGAAAGATACACAACATATATTGACAATCATTTCTTTTTACTACTATAATTAGTTACTAGCTAAGTTAATAGAGAACTGCATATCAGGAAAAGAAACAAACAAAACATCGGGAACAGAACAGCGTTTATAGTTTTTATACAGGAGGTTTTAATTATGGCAGTTGTACGACCTTTCAGGGGCTTAAGACCCGAATCGGAACTGGCAGCAAAAATCGCATCGCTGCCCTATGACGTAATGGATACAGAAGAAGCCCGCGGTAAGATCGCGGAAAGCCCATACAGCTTTTTGACGGTAACGAAATCGGAAGCTACCCTGCCGGAAGGGGTGGACGCCTACAGTGATGAAGTCTATGCGAAAGCAAGGGAGAATTTGATAAACTATGTAAAAAACGGAAAAATGAAACAGGATCCCAAGCCCTGCTTTTATATTTACCGGCAGCGTATGAACCAGCACATTCAGATCGGGCTGGTGGCCACGGCTTCTGTGGATGAATACCGGAACGGGATTATCCGGAAGCATGAGCTGACCCGTACGGAAAAAGAACAGGACCGGGTACGTCACATTACGGAGACAAAGGCGCAGACAGGTCCGGTCTTTCTGACGTACCGGCAGCGTCCGGAAATCAGTTCGTATATTCTGAAGCTGATGGCGGAACGGGAACCGGTTATCAACTTTATTGCGGAAGACGGTGTGCGAAATACCCTCTATGTAGTGGACGACCCGGTACAGATTCAGGAGATCATCCGCCTGTTTAAGGCTGTGCCTGCGTTTTACATTGCGGATGGCCATCACCGCTGCGCTGGCGCCATGCGCGTGGCGGACCAGCTGGAAAAAGAAGCCGGCGCGAAGGATGTGAATGCAGAATATGAGTATTTCCAGGCTGTCATCTTCCCCGATAATATGATGGAGATCCTGGATTACAACCGCCTTGTGACAGACCTGGCAGGCTATAGTGAAATCACGTTTATGAGAGCTGTAGAAGAAAAATTCCTGATCAAGCCTGTACGGAAGGCGTATCATCCCGAATCACGTCATACCTTTGGTATGTATCTGGCAGGGCGCTGGTATGAGTTAAAAGCCAGAGAAGGAACCTTTGATCCGAAGGATATCATTGCTTCGCTTGATGTTTCCATTCTGCAAAACAATCTGCTGGCTCCTGTTTTGAAGATCGGGGATCCCCGTACGGACGGCCGTATAGATTTTGTGGGAGGCATCCGCGGGCTGGCAGAACTGGAACGTAAAGTGGACAGCGGCAAATTCGCCGTGGCTTTTTCCATGTATCCTACCCTGATGCAGGAGGTTATGGCGATTGCGGATGCGGGTCAGATCATGCCGCCTAAGTCTACCTGGTTCGAACCCAAATTGCGGGACGGCATGGTGGTGCATCTGCTGGAAGATTTACAATAAGACATGAAATGTGTTATATTTTTCTTTGCGGCAGTTGCGCCGGCAACAGCAAGCTGGCAACAGGGTATCAACATACGATTTTTAGCGAAAGGAAGTAGAAAACGTGAGCCGGATTTATAATTTTAACGCGGGCCCTGCGGCCCTGCCCCTGGAAGTATTGGAAGAAGTACAGGCAGAACTGCTGGATTTTAACAATACCGGGATGTCCATCCTGGAGATCAGCCATCGCAGCCCTGCCTTTGAAAAAGTGCTGGAAGAAACCAAACAGGATATTAAGGATCTGCTGAACCTGCCGGACGATTACGGTATCTTCTTTATGGGAGGCGGCGGCAGTCTGCAGTTCAGCTGCGTGCCCTGCAACTTTTTAAAAGAAGGAATGACGGCGGCGTATGCCGACACCGGTTCTTTCTCCGACAAAGCCTTTGAAGAAGCGGAAAAAGTCGGCAAGGCGGTGAAGGTGTTCAGTTCCAAAGACCGGGGCTATGACCGGGTGCCCCGTCCGGAAGAGGTGAAGCTGCCGGAACATTGCGCGTACCTGCACATTACCGGCAATAATACCATTGAAGGTACGGAGTACTTTGCGTATCCGGAAACAGGCGATGTGCCGCTGATTGCGGATATGTCTTCGGAAATCCTGTCCCGTCCCTTCCCGGTAGAGAAATTCTCCCTGATCTACAGTGGGGCGCAGAAGAATATCGGACCGGCCGGTGTAGTGCTGATTATTGCAAAAAAAGACTTCGTGGCAGGACGTGACAAAAAGCTGCCTGTCATGATGAATTATGAAACCATCCTGAACAAGGATTCCCTGTACAATACGCCGCCGGTATTTGCTATCTATATGGTAGGCAAGGTGGCAAAGTGGCTGAAGAAGCAGGGCGGCCTGGCGGCCATGGAAGTCGTGAACCGGAAAAAAGCAGCCCTGTTGTATGCCCTGCTGGATAAGTATCCGGAGTTTTATAAAGGGCGGGCGGCAAAGGAAAGCCGTTCTATTATGAACGTGACATTTAACCTGCCTTCCAAAGAGCTGGAAGCAAAATTTGTAGAAGAAGGAAAACAGCGCGGGCTGGGCGGACTGAAGGGCCATCGCAGCGTGGGCGGTATCCGCGCTTCCATTTACAACGCTATGCCGCTGGCAGGCTGCGAAACGCTGGCGCGGTTTATGGAAGAGTTTTATCAGGAAAACAAATAGAAAAGATTAAACGGTGGGCTTTTGCCATTTGGTGGAAGCTCATTGCTTTTTTTGCGTAATTTCCGGGGAAATGATAAAATATAACTATCAACAAACAAGGAAAGGTGTGACCTTTTTTGTTTAAGCAGATGATATGCAAAACGCTGCCGACTGCCATGTGCCACGGCAGCTGTCTGACGGCGCTGCCAAACGGTTCCCTGCTTTGCGTCTGGTTCGGCGGCAGCCGGGAAGGTGCGGCGGACACGGAGATTTATTTCTCTGTAGGCAGGCCCCGTTATACGGCAGTGAAAGAGAAAAAGAAGGACAGTGGCCGGGAGCATATCCATGACGGACGTGTGCAGGACTCGGTAGCGGTTTCCTGCGAATGGACGGAACCGGTCTGCATCACAAGTATGCCGGAGGCCTGCTGGAATCCGGTATTGCTGGTACAGCATGAACATGTGCTGCTGTTTTTTAAAACCGGGAATATAATTGCGGACTGGAAGACCATGGTGATGCTGAGCCGTACCGATCCGGTGTACTGGGGACATCCCCGGCCGCTTGTGCCGGGAGACGCTACCGGAGGACGGGGACCGGTGCGGACAAAACCGGTTATACTTCCTTCCGGACGCATCTGTGCCGGTGGCAGTATCGAGCGTGGTGAATGGCAGTGCTTCTGTGATTACAGCGATAATTACGGCATCACATGGAACCGTACCGCGTTACTGGGACTGAACCTGCTGGCTCTTAATTTGCCGAAAGCAGGAGGGGACTTGCCTGAGACGCCACCGGATACTTCGACCCTGCCGCCTCTCAGCGCCCAAAGCTTTAATGGCCGTGGCGTCATCCAGCCGGTTCTCTGGCAGGATAAGGGTAAGCTGCACATGTATATGCGCAGTACGGAAGGCTTTATTTACAGCAGTGTTTCGGAAGATGAGGGAAAACACTGGACCGATCCGCAGCCTACGGAGCTTTACAATAACAACAGCGGCTTTGATGTGATCCGCACGCCGGGGGGCCGGCTTTTTCTGGCCTGTAATCCGGTACGGGGCAACTGGGGCGCCCGTACGCCGCTGGCCCTGTTTATGGGCCGGGAAGACGGCAGCCAATGGGAGATGTTCCTGCGTCTGGAAAAGGGAGAGGGGGAATTCAGTTACCCGTCCCTGACCTATTCGTTCCACGGGTTGTGGGTTTCTTATACCTATAACCGGGAGAATATTGCTGTCGCTTTTCTGTCCTGGCGGGAGATTGCCCAATGCCGTAAATTCAGGAACCGGGAAAAACTGTGAATTTTCGTTGGCAGGATGAATTATAAAGTGATAAAATAAACTACAAAAAGCAAACATAGGAGGAAACACAATGAAAAAATTATTAACAATATTGATGCTGACGGCCATGTTGCTGGGGATGGTTGGCTGCGGCGGCACTTCAGAAAAGAAAGCGGCGTATCCGGCGGACGGTGATATTACAGTTATTATTCCGAAAGCGCCGGGTGGCGGTACGGATACCAGTGCCCGTGGGCTGATCTCGTTTTTACAGAAGGAGTTAAAGGGCAGTAAGTTCGTTCCCGTGAACAAGCCGGACGGAGGCGGCATTACCGGTATGGTGGAATTGTCCAAGGCAAAACCGGACGGACATACATTAGGCATGGTGACGGTCGAACTGGCCATGTTCCCTCATCAGGGCAAGGCTGCTGTGACCAATAAGGAATTTGTTTCTGTCTGTGCGCCTATCGCAGCTCCGGCTGCCCTGATCGTTACGAAGGAAGCTCCGTATAATACGCTGGATGAATTTGTAAAATATGCAAAAGCGAATGAAGGAAAGGTTTCCATGGGGAACTCCGGTACCGGCGCTATCTGGCATATTGCCGCGCTGAATTTTGAAAAGGAATTCAACGTAAAATTCAAACACGTTCCGTATCCAAAAGGAAGCGCTGACATTGCAGCCGCGCTGGCCGGCAAACACATCGAAGCGACGCTGGCGGATCCCAGTGTATTCAAGAGCCAGATTGATGCAGGTACGCTGAAAATCCTGGCCGTGATGGCAGATACCCGCAGCGAATTCTATCCCAATGTTCCGACCTTTAAGGAATTGGGACATCCTATGGCGATTCGCGCCTGGGCTGCGTTAGTGGCTCCGAAAGATACGCCGAAAGAAAAGATGGATGTGCTTCGCAAAGCTGCTGAAAAAGTCTGCAACAGCAAAGAGTTTAAAGACTACTTCAAAAAGCAGGGGATCGATCCCACAGCGATTATTGGCGACGCCTGTGATAAGATGATGGCGGATGACGATGCCATGTACGCAAAATTCCTGAAAAAGTAATTTGTAAACTGTAACAATGCCGCAGCGGTGTATGCCGCTACGGCTTCTTCTTACAGGGGAGTTATTATATGGTTTCCATGAAGGCGTGTAATTTTGTGGTTTTTATAGTGGGAATTTTCCTGGGCGGCGGCATTATGGGCTCGTCTGCCCGCTTTCCCATGGAGATTACAGAACAGGGGCCTGGCCCCGGTTTCTGGCCGTTCCTGTTGGGTTTGGCTCTGGCGATTGCAGCAGTTATCCTGGCCGTTTATACACTGTTCCACCGGCAGGAACTGGCGGAGGAACAAGTGGCTTTGGGTACGGCAGCCAACCGGCAGGTTTATGTGATAATGGGGATGATAGCGGCATTTTGTGTGCTGGTGCGCCTGATTGGTTTTTATCCGGCAGCTCTGCTCCTGATTCCCTGTATCATGTACCGGCTGGAATGCCGGAATAAAAAACGGATGCTGCTGACGGCCCTTTGTGTGACGTTGTTTATTTACCTGGTGTTCGGACAGCTGCTGCATACTTCGCTGCCGTCCTCTGTATTTTTAGAATAGGAGGGCAAAGATGGCAGATATTATTGCAGCATTAGGAATGATTGCAGATCCCTTCAATTTTGTGTGCCTGATCTTTGGTGTGGGCGTGGGAATCATGTTCGGCGCCATGCCGGGTCTTTCCGTGAATATGGGGCTGGCGCTGCTGTTGCCGCTGGCTTTTGCGTTTAAAGGTATGGCCGGCATACTGATGTTGTTGGGTATTTACTGCGGCGCGATTTACGGAGGAAGTATCAGCGCGATTTTATTAAAGACCCCCGGCACTCCTGCCAGTGTGGCTACGACACTGGACGGCTACCCCATGGCCGTGGAATTACGGCAGCCAGGCCGCGCCCTTGGCCTTTCCACAACGGCCAGTGCTTTTGGCGGAATCTTCAGCACCATTTGCCTGATCATCTGCGCGCCTCTTTTGGCCAAAATTTCCCTGCAGTTTTCCAAACCGGAATATTTTGCGCTGGCTGTGTTCGGGTTATCCATTATTACCAGCGTTTCCAGCGGCAATGTGCTCAAAGGGATCATGGGTGGTGTTATGGGACTCTTCCTGGCGACGGTGGGCATTGACGCCATGAGCGGCGCGATTCGCTTTACGTTAGATACGACGTACCTGCTGGGCGGTGTCAGCTTTATTCCGATCCTGATTGGTGTGTTTGCGCTGGCACAGATGCTGCAGAGCGTGGAGGACTGCTGGCAGAAATCGCAGCTTAAACAGCATGTTACGATTACGAAGGTGCTTCCTTCCATGGCGGATCTGAAACGCTGTTTTGTAACCCTGCTGCGCAGCAGTGCGATAGGTACATTTATTGGTTGTATCCCCGGCACCGGCGGGGATATTGCCAGCTTTGTTTCCTACGATCAGGCCAAGCGGTGGAGCAAACACAGCGAGAATTTCGGACACGGCGAACCGGAAGGGGTGGCGGCGCCGGAAGCTGGTAATAACGCAGTCAGCGGCGGCGCTTTTATCCCCGTACTGACCCTGGGCATTCCCGGGGACGGCGCGACGGCTATTATGATGGGCGCGCTGATGGTGCAGGGCCTGCAGCCCGGCCCGCTTCTGTTCATTGAAAAAGCGCCGGATGTGTATGCGATCTTTATCGGCCTGTTACTGGCCAATATCATCATGGCCTGCATGGGTTATTCCCTTATCCGCCTGTTTGTGAAACTGACGAATGTACCGAATGAGATTCTGTTGCCTATTATTATGCTGATGACCTTTGTAGGTACCTACAGCTACGGAAACTCTATGACGGACGTGTACGTCATGGTGGCCAGCGGATTTATCGGGTATTTCTTAAACAAGCTGAAGTTTTCCATGAGCGCCATCATCATCGGTATCATTTTAGGCGGCATGGCGGAACAGAATTTTGTGGGTTCGCTGATTATGAGCGACGGGAATCCCGCAATCTTTTTCACGCGTCCCATCTGCCTGTTTTTCCTCGCAGCGGCTGCTGTTTCCCTGCTTGCGCCCCTGGTCATGAAAAAGAAAAAATAATTAAAAAGGCCGTAAGGCTCCGCGTACTGTACGCGGAAGCATTACGGCTTTTTTTACGGCGTTATGCGATTATGAGGAAAGGCTGATTATATGAGCTTGCAAGATATCTGATGTTTTTTTTGCGCTGACAGGGAAATGTACTGAAAGAGCAGCCATAGCTGTGTTCGGGCAAGCCGGCAGCTGCTGTCTCAGTTTTCCTGCCAGCCTTTGCAGAGATCGACCCAGCCTGCATTGTCAGTATATTTTTCCAGTTCCTCCGGAGTCAGTTCAATAGCGTTGTTCTCTTCTCCGGCTGCGGGAAACATGGTGGGGAAGCGTTTCATGGAAATGTCCAGATACACTTTGACATTTTCGTTTACGCCGAAGGGGCAGACACCGCCGGGCGCATGGCCGACCAGTGCTTCTACTTCGGCAAAGGGAAGCATGTGGGCCTTGATGCCGAAAAAGTGCTTGAATTTCGCATTGTCGATTTTTGTATCCCCGGCAGTTACAATCAGCACAGGATGGTCCTTCCCGGCAAAAGATAACGTTTTGGCAATGCGGGCCGGTTCCGTTCCGGCCGCTTTGGCAGCCAGCTCTACCGTAGCGCTGGACTCTTTGAAAGTAATGATCTTATCTGCCATACCAAACCGGGACAGATAGTTTCTGACGCGTTCTACAGACATGGTAAAGGCTCCTTCGTCTTTTAAAATTACTGAATCAGTATCTCTTAAAGTGTACGTTTTTCTGTTACACTTGTCAACTTCAGTTTAACAGATTAAAATAAGACTAAGGACAGTCAGTATATAAACTGGGAAAAGGATTGAGCAAAATATCGTACACGGTTTTGCGAGACCTTTTACCAATTTCATAATATTATTATTTTTTAAACGTAAAAGGAGTGATACCATGGGACCGTTACAGGGTGTCAGAGTTCTGGACTTATCCCGGCTGCTGCCCGGACCGTTCTGTACCCGCATGTTTGCGGATATGGGTGCGGACGTAATAAAAATTGAAGAACCGGTAAAGGGGGATTACGCCCGTGAGTTTGTGCCCCGCCGGGGCGATTTTGCCTGCTGGTTCATGGAAGTGAACCGTAACAAGCGAAGTGTGGCGCTGGATCTGAAGCAGGAAACCGATAAAAATGTGTTTTTGGAAATGGTCAGACAGGTGGACGTGGTTGTAGAAAGCTTCCGCCCCGGCGTATTGAAAAAGCTGGGGATTGACTTTGCTACGGTCAGCCAGATCAATCCGAAAATCGTATATTGTTCTATTTCCGGTTACGGCACAAAAGGACCGCTGGTCCAACAGGCGGATCACGATATCGGTTACCAGAGTCTTGCCGGGCTGGTTTCGTTAAGTGGAAAACGGTACGGAAGACCTGCCATTCCCGGCGTATTGATTGCGGACATGCAGGCTTCCGCTATGGCGGGCATGTCGATCCTGGCTGCGCTGCACCATGCGGAAAAGACCGGGGAAGGACAGGAGATCAGCATTTCCCTCTTTGATACCTGCCTGGCCCTGGTACCAGGCGTCAGCGCTACCTATTTCGGGAACGGCTTTGTAAACGTCCGTGGCAACAACTGGCTGAGCGGCGGCAATCCAAACTATAATATTTATCAGACAGAAGACGGGCGATATGTAAGTGTGGGCTGTCTGGAGGAGAAGTTCTGGGCAAACCTGTGCAATCTGCTGGAGCGGCCTGATCTGATCCCGCTGATTCAGGACGAAAGTGAATTCATCTATATCAAACACGAACTGTCAGCTATATTTGCGGAACGGCCCCTGAAAGAATGGATGGAGCTGGCCAAAGGTTCGGACGCCTGCCTGGCCCCGGTGCTGAATTATGATGAAGCCCTGGCGACGGAACAGGCGCAGGCAGACGAGATGGTGCTGGAGATTGAAGACGCGGAACTGGGAAATTATAAGACCATGGGCTTTGTACCCAAGTTTTCCAAAACCCCCTGCGCATTTTACCGGCGGGCGCCCCGTCTGGGTGAAAACACGGAAGAAGTGCTGGAAGAAATTTTGAATAAATAAAAAAACAGCAGGCTGCGAAATAATTCGTAACCTGTTGTGTTTTTTATGCAAAATCTTTTGATTCCGCGGTCTCAGCTACTTTCGTCGCAACAGAAGATAACGTTGCGGCAGCTGTTTTTGTTTTTACCCTGGCTCCCTTTTTGCTGTAAACCGGAACCGGCTTGATGTTGTTGCCGGGAACGATGGATTCCATAAAGGCCCGTACGATTTCCGGGTCGAAATCGGTTCCGATGGCTCCTAACAGTTCCTGCAATGCTTCCTGATGGCTTTTTTGCCATTGCGTGGTGCAGGGATTGATTACGCTGTCATAGTAATCTGCCACTGCGATTATACGTGCGCCTAACGGGATATTAACACCTTTCAGCCGCTTGGGATAACCGGTTCCGTTCCATTTTTCATGATGGCTGCGGATCAGATCAATAATGCTGGAGAATTCTTCCATATTTTCCAGCATACTGCACCCGGCTATACAATGCCGTTTGTACTGAGCCAGTTCACGGGTACTCAGGTAAGGATATTTGTTAAGGATGCTGTTTGGCACGCTCAGTAAACCGATATCATGCATTAATGCCGCTGTCCGGATGATGCTGATTTCTTTGCGCGAGAGCCCGAGCTTGGCAGCTACGCTGGCTGAGTAATTGGCGACCTGCTGTGAATGCAGATACAGAAATTCGTTCTTCCGCTTTAACAGCTCCAGGAAAAAAGCACAAATCTCTTTCGTTTTCCCAGTATAGGCAAAATCAAGATACTGAGGGATAGAAAGCATAGTAATCACGTCCGTACTTCAATGTATTGTATGAACCGCGATTCGTCATCTGTCAACCTCCTGACTGACGGAATCGGCGTTTCCTTGGTTGTATCGTTACTTTTCCAGATAAATATAACCGGAACGCATCCGGTTATGGTTTCGATTTATTTAGGTAAGTATAGTATAGTGATTTTAAAAGAAAACGTCAAGACAAACTGAAATTCGCAAAAAAAAGATTCGTAAAATGTTACGAATTAAACATTTTTAAAGTAGAATGAAAAAGTTATAAATAGCACTGCGAAATGCTTGAAATAATCAATTTGGTGTGTTATATTAAAAAAATAAAAACAATCCGGGTCTGTGGTTGAAAGTCGATGCCAGTTGCAGGCGAAACGATCCACGTAAGCAGTAAAAATTACTGTGAGCACGGTGCAGCTTAGAAGTAAGTCCTGCCGTAAAAGTACGAGAGGAGCAGTAGTGGGGAGCAGTTGCTTAGGAGCGAACCTTCCAGCAGGCGGGTGTGGGGGCGAAAACCAGGTCAGCCGGGGCGTTTTTATTATGACATGTGCTTACGTGTCAGGAGAAGGCACAGGCTGTAGGGAAAGTGCATGCCATGCAGGTTTAACTGTTTTATATTGGGTTTGGAGGAGAAAGAAATGAAAAAGATCACTGTACTGTTAAGTATCCTTGTTTTGGCTCTGGGGATCCTGGCTGCAGGGTGCGGCGGCGGAGACAAAAAAGCTGACGGCAAGAAGGCGGCAGCCCCGGCTCCTGCTGCTAAAGAAGAACTGATCGTAGGGACGGAACCGTCCTTTGCGCCTTTTGAATTTCCTGAAAAGGATTCCAAGGAATTCACCGGTTTTGACATGGACCTGATCCGTGCCATTGCCAAAGAGATGGGCTATAAGAAATGTACAATCAAGAACATGGGCTTTGATGCCCTGATCCCGGCAATCAATGCCGGCAACCTGGATGTTTCCATCGCAGGTTTCAGTATTACGGAAGAACGGAAACAGCAGGTCATCTTCTCCCAGCCGTACTATAAATCCGGTCTGGCTTTTGTAGTGCGTAAGGATGTAAATGATGTTCAGAAATTTGAAGACCTGAAAAATAAGACCATAGCCGTACAGATGGGTACCACCGGTGCTCTGTACGCTGAAAAGCTGAAAGAAAAGGGAGCCACAGTCAAGACATTTAACACCAGCGACCTGGCCTGCATGGAACTGAAGAACAAGGGCGCGGACGCAGTTGTCAGCGATCTGCCTGTATTGCAGTATTTCCTGAAGAATGGCGGCAGCGAATATGCCAAGCTGGCAGGCGAACCCCTGACTGCGGAAGATTACGGCATTGTAATTTCCAAGAAGAAACCGGAACTGGCCAAAGAAGTTGACAAGGCTCTCGATGCCCTGAAAAAGAACGGAACTTATGACAAGCTGTATGAGAAATGGTTTGGCAGTAAGCCTGCAAAATAATTCCCGGCAACGTATCGGAGTATTATTCAGTTTTTAACTGCCCGGAGGTTCTTTTATCAAGGCAGTTTAAGTTTGTATTTAAATATTTCAGGAGGCTATAATTCAATGAAAAAAACATTTATGCTGTTGATGGCGATGATCATGGCGGTTATGATGGTGGCAGGCTGCGGCGGCGGTGGCGAGAAAAAAGCTGCACAGGCTCCGAAAGTACTGCGGGTAGGTACGGAACCCACTTTTGCACCCTTTGAATTCCAGAAAGAGGGAAGTAAGGAATTTGACGGCTTTGACATGGACCTGATCCGTGCGATCGGCAAGCAGCTGAACATGAAAGTGGAAATCATGAATATGGGCTTTGATGCATTGATTCCCGCACTGAATGCGGGCAATATCGATGTAGCTGCTGCCGGTATGAGCATTACCCCGGACCGTCAGAAAGCCGTAGACATGAGTGATCCCTATTATGTATCCGGTCTGGTTGTTGTGGTAAATAAAGACAATGCCGAAGTGAAGGGTATCAATGAATTAAACAACAAAGGCATTGCCGTGCAGATCGGTACCACCGGTGCGGAAAAAGCGGCCAAGGTTCCCGGTGCTAAAGTGAAAAACTTTAATACCAACGCAGAAGTTTTCCTGGAACTGAAAAACAAGGGCGTTGACGCGGTCATCATCGACAAACCGGTTGCGGAATATTATCTGGCCCAGGGCGGCGGCAAAGATTCTGCCAAGATCGTTGGCGATACCATGGAAGCAGAATCCTACGGCCTGTCCATGAAGAAGAACAGCCCGCTGACCAAAGAAATCAATAAAGCCCTGCTGAACCTGAAGAAAAATGGCGAATATGACAAACTGTATACGAAATGGTTTGGCGCTGTAAAAAAATAAACAGGTAATTTTTGGATGCTGACCGTGAGGACAGTACAGGCAATTTAATGAATATTGTTAACAAAAGGGAGTTTTGCATAAAATTCCCTTTTGTATTTTTTATTTATGTAGTATAATGAATGCAAAGCTGATTCAGTCCGCATTGATTCTGTGCTGTGAAATAGAGGATATCTGAAAGCAAACAACGTTCCGGGGTTAGCTGCTCTTTTGGACGGACTTGTTTTACAGCTGTGAAAAAAAATACAAAAAGCAAGAAGGATTTGCCTTATGGATGTAAATTTTGAGTTAATGAAAAGCGCATTCCCGCTTCTGCTGGCGGGCGCCGGTATTACAGTTGAAATTACGGCCCTCAGTGTTTTCTTTGGTATGTTGATCGGTATCATTGTGGCGCTGGTGCGCATGTCTGATTTTAAACCGTTGCGCTGGATAGGCAACGTGTATGTGGATTTTATCCGCGGCACACCGCTGCTGATTCAGATCTTTCTGGTTTATTTCGCGTTGCCCAGTATCATCGGACACCGGGTGGATGCGTTCTTTGCGGCAATTTCTGCCTGCTCCATCAACAGCGGCGCGTACGTGGCGGAAGTATTCCGGGGCGGCATCCAGTCGATTGATGTCGGTCAGATGGAAGCCGGACGAAGCCTGGGTATGACATGGTGGCAGACCATGCGTTACATTATTTTGCCCCAGGCATTCAAGCGTATTATTCCTCCGCTGGGTAACGAATTTATTGCCATGCTGAAAGATTCCTCCCTGGTTTCCGTTATCGGGTTTGAAGAACTGACCCGCCGGGGGCAGCTGATTATCGCCCGTACCTATGCGTCCTTTGAAATCTGGATGGCTGTGGCGATCATCTACCTGATTTTGACATTCACGGTAGCCCGGCTTACCGGTCTGCTGGAAAGGAAGTTTGACACGAAATGACAGAGCGGCAGGAAATTATTAAAATTACCGGTTTGGAAAAGAGCTTTGGCGATTTGCATGTACTGAAAGGCATTGACCTGCGGATCAAAGAAAAGGAAGTTGTCGTAATCATCGGCCCTTCCGGCAGCGGCAAGTCTACCCTGCTGCGCTGCATCAATTATCTGGAAGAACCCACCGCAGGAGAGATTATTTTCGATAATATCCCTCTAAACGGGGAAGCGAATATCAACGAAGTCCGTAAGGAAGTGGGCATGGTGTTCCAGCGTTTCAACCTGTTCCCCCACATGACTGTATTGGAAAATCTGGTGCTGGCCCCTATGAAAGTGCGTAAGACCAGCCGCAGGGAAGCGGAAGAACTGGCCAGGATGTATCTGAAAAAAGTCGGGCTGGAAATGAAAGCTGACAATTACCCGGACCAGCTTTCCGGCGGGCAGCAGCA
>DOSQ01000028.1 GCA_003512125.1 Acidaminococcaceae bacterium | reverse complement strand
CTGGCTTTGATTTTGAGCTTCAGCCCCCTGTGGATCACCTGGATCAAAGTCAACATCATCAACGCCATGATGATCGGTCTGGCCGTAGGTATGATCGCGGAATTCATCCGCACCCGCAACCTGAAGACCGTTTTCGACGGCGTGCAGGCCTTCTTCGACGGCATGGGCATGCAGATGGCCAACGTGGTGACCCTGATCGTAGCCGGTCAGGTCTTTGCCCAGGGCTTAATGAGCATGGGCGTCATCAACACCCTGATTAAGGGCAGTCAGAGCGCAGGCTTCTCCCCCATGATGATGATGGTCGTCATGGTTGCGATCATTGCGATATCTTCTATCGTAATGGGTTCCGGCAACGCGCCCTTCTTCGCCTTTGCCGCCCTGACCCCGGCGGTAGCCAAAGCCAGCGGCATCGCACCGGTGCTGTTTCTGCTGCCGATGCACTTCGCGGCTTCCATCGCCCGTACCTGCTCTCCCATCACCGCCGTAATCGTAGTGGCGTCCGGCATGGGCAACGTATCACCCTTTGACCTGATCAAACGCACCTTCATTCCCATGTGCGGCGCCATGATCGTCAATGTGGCCATGACCTTCTTCTACTACTATCGCGGATAATTTCAAATCAGTAACAGAATACTATAAAGCCGTTACTTGTTATCACGTTTCCGATCCGCTTCGGAGCATTGTGATGAAAGTAACGGCTTTTTATATTCTGTAAAAATTGTGGAACAGATTCTGTTTTAAAAATTGTACCCGTGATATAATTCTATTGAACAGCTGAATGATATAAAAGAATTCATTTTGAAAGGAGCGCTCCCCATGAAAAAAATTCTTTTACTTGTACTGACAATGGTTCTTGCATTTACCTGCTGTCTGCCGGCCTCCGCCAATCCGTACGGCGGTTTACCTCCGTCCAATACCTTCCCTCCGGGGATGAGCCCCGCCGCAACGCTGGAATATTTCCACCATAAAATTACCGACGGCGAGCCGGGACTGGCCTGGGACATACTGACCGAAGATTATAAAAATGCGTTCCGAAGCTACGAAAATTTTGCGCAGGGTTACCGGACGACCATCTCCAGCCGCCCCAGTAACATCCGTCAGTTGCAGCGGGATGCTGACACCATGGAAGTTTTTTACCTGCTGAAAGCGGAAGACCGGGAGAACGACCGGCAGATTGTGGTGCAGACCTTTGAATGTTCCACCATTATGAAACGAATAAACGGCTCCTGGAGACTGGACAGTGGAACCGGGAAACGGCTGAGCCGTGAAGTGCTGGGTTCCCGGGAAACCGCCCGGGCAGTTCTGATGGATTACCATGAGTGCATCACCAACAAAGAAATGCGGCGGGCCTGGAGCTTTTTAGGCGACAGCTATAAAAACGCCTTCGGCGATTTCGGCACCTTCTGTAACGGATTCACCACCACGGTGAGCAGCGTGATCACGGATGCGGTGAACGTGGCCGACGGCCCTGACATGACCGCCATCGAGTACACACTGACTGCGAAAGATTCCACTCCGGAAACCAACATCGTACAGGTTTTCAAAGGCATCGCAAACCTGCAAGTCGTACCGGGCCGGGGCTGGGTCATCACATCGGCTGAAAATAAACTGGAAAGCCGTTACTTCCCACCGAAATGGTAATGGTGTAAAAAAAGTAAGCGTGCAGGGTTTCACAAAACCGTACGTGTTTGTGATTCCATGAGCTCATGCGCCTGTGGCTTCGAAACTCGGGACTTCGTCCCTCAAACAGTCTCGCCACTACGTCGCATTTCACTTCATGGAATGACACACAAACACTCCCGATGTTTTGTTCAATCCCTGCACGCTTATTCGTTTTTATTCCTTACTTTTTCTTTGCGGTCTTTCCTTGCCTGGGTGTTTCCTTATCCGTTTCACTTCCTGCCGCAACCTGTCCCGGTTCCGCCGCGCTGCCCGGCAGCATCACGCGGGCAGGGTCATTTTTCGCCAGATATCCGAAGTACAGGAAGAAGCCGAGGCATACCAGCATGAAACCGGCGCTGGTAGCCTGGGCGCTGGTCAGGCCGAGAAGCCAGGGTTCCGCGTAATCACCCCGCAGAAATTCCAGACAGAAACGTTCCAGCGAATATAAAAACCCGTACAGGCACAGGGCCTGCCCCTTGGCATGGGGAAAGGCGCGGAACACCAGCAGCAGTGCAAAGACCACCACGTCCAGCTGGCCTTCCCACACTTCCGCGGGCCACAAAGGCTGGGTTCCGTACGTAGCGCGGGCCAGGGTCCCTTCCGGGTAAATGATGCCGAAGTCCCCGCCGGTAGGCGCGCCAAAGGCATCGCCGTTCAGCAGGTTGGCCATACGCCCTACCGCCTGCCCTAAAATCATGGCCGGGCAGACGATATCCGCCAGCGCCAGCCAGTCGATCTTGTGCAGCTTGCAGTAGACAATGCCGGTAACCAGTCCGCCCAGCATGCCGCCCTGCACTGCCATGCCGCCCTGCCACACAAAGGGAATCTCCAGCAGGTGATCCTGATAATAACTCCAGTCAAAGAAAAAAACATCCCACAGGCGGGCGCCGATGAGCCCGGCAAAACCACCGTAAATACCGATGTCCAGCACGTGCTCGTGCCAGCGGCCGTCCTGCCGCGCCAGAAAATACGCCGTGCCGGTGGCCAGAAAAATCGCCAAGGTAAGCATCAGCCCATACATACGTATGGGGAAGTCGCCTATATGAAATAAATATTGGTGCATAGTGTTGTCTCCGATCTGATGGTGTCAGTGTAAAAAATAAGATGTTCCTCATGAAAAATTAACAGCTTCTTCTATCTGTTGATAAGAATGGTGGTACCTTCTTACAAGAGAAACTAATATAATATTTTTTTCTTTATATATTATATTATAACATGGATAATCTCTGTTAGTTTGAAATCCAGAAAATTATTATGTTTAAAAAAAAACTGATGCATCCTGATTATAACATCACACGTACCGCATTGAATTTTCCTGCAATCAAATACAGAACCGCGCAATACGCTATCACGAAGAGACACTCTCCCACCGAGCCTACCTTGAACAGGCGGGGCAGCACGGTTATCCGTTTCGTCGGATACAGCACCGGGATCGGGCCACAGATTGCATCTTCCAATATATGGAACAAGCCTCCGGCGGCGAACCAGAAAAGGAACCGGCGCATCATGGACAAGATTCCCGCCTGCCACAACTGCATCCCCGTCGCAGTAAGCGCGTCCGGCGTCCAGAAAAAGGCCAGCGCCGCCACATACAGAACGAACCAGTGGGAGCAGGAGCGGTGGGCGGACTGCCAGAACAAGCCTTCGGACTTGTCCGGAAACAGGCTGCCCAGCATGGCGCTGCCGGCGATGAATACGTTATGTGTCGCCACATACAGTGTGGCAAAGGTGACGATGCTGTGCGATACTCCGGTCACGGTTTATTTCCTTTCCGTTGCGTTTCCCTGATTCTGTTCTCCGGAACCAGCTCTTCCCTCAAGTTGTTTTGAAACAAATGTTCGAATTTATTGTAACACAGTTTCTTTAAAAAGAAAAGCGAACAGAGCTAAAAAATGCTGATGGGAATTCGTACACTTTACACATATGGCAAAACAAACATTTTGCTTCTGCTCTTATCTTGTTTTGCCTTTCAAAATGCGCTAAAATTGTTTTGCAGACACTTCCTGCAAAACATTTTTTT
>DOSQ01000154.1:8092-9791 GCA_003512125.1 Acidaminococcaceae bacterium | reverse complement strand
TTATGATGGACAATATGATTGAAGTTAAAGACCTGCAGGTCACCCTGTCAGGCAAAACGATTGTACAGCATATGAACGCTGTTATTCCTAACGGAAAGATTACCGCCATTATCGGGCCAAACGGCTGCGGCAAGAGTACTACGCTTAAAGCCATCTGCCGGATCAATCCAATTTCTGCCGGCCAGATCACCCTGTTGAACCGGAACGTATGGGATTTCGGCTACAAAGAATTTGCTCAGAAGCTGGCTATCCTGACCCAGTCTCCCCAGGCCCCGGCCGATATGACCATACGGGATTTGGTTGCCATGGGACGTTTCCCCTATCGCAGCTTCTTCGGCAAGGCTACAAAGGAAGACCAGGAATGTATTGAATGGGCTCTGGAAGAAACCAGCCTGGTGCCCTACCAGCACCGAATCCTTCAGACCCTGTCCGGCGGCGAACGGCAGCGCGCGTGGATTGCCATGGCTCTTGCCCAGAAGCCTCAGGTTCTGCTTTTGGATGAACCCACCACCTACTTGGATATCTGCCACCAGCTGGAAGTCATGAAACTACTGGATAGACTGAACCGGGAACTGCACCTGACGGTGGCACTGGTGCTCCACGATCTGAACCAGGCTGTTCAGTTTGCTCACCATGTCGTGGTTATGAAGAAAGGAACCTTGGTTACAAGCGGCAACCCTGCAGACGTAATCACGGTAGACCTTTTGAAAGAAGTATTCCGTGTCAAAGCAGAAGATGTCTTTACATCCGAAGGCGTGCGCACCCTGGTGGCGCTGGATTTGTATTAAGAAAATAAAAAAGCGGCCGGCTGACGCCAGTCGCATAAAAGAAAACACTGGAATCTTTTCATGCGGATTTACATTATCCTGTACAGGTAATGCAAATCCGCATGATGCTTTTCAGCCAGACTCCACAAAACAAAAAAATGAAGAGGAATCATCAGAAAAGGGTTAGCCAATGCTAACACTCAAAGCAAAATTTTGGTTAGCGTTCGCTAACCAAAATCATTTTACCGTATTACGTTCCGTTTGTCAAGCGTTTTTGAAAAAAGATCTCTTCGACTATCCGCTTACATAAACACATGAGGCGCCCCCGGAGGCAGCAGCCCCAGCAGATCTGCCAGGAAATAGGCAGATGCAGGAATCAGGATACCAAACGCCGTACCCCAGGCCTTATCCCCCGTCTGAAAATTACGGAAACAGCCACGGATACTGCAAATCAGTATGACGCCCCAGATAAAAATAAGGGAAGTGGTAGTACTTTCTCCGCCCGGAAACATGAATAAACACCTGCTTTTCTGATGACAAACTTTATATTAACACATCTAACAAAGGTCCTAAGTATCTGAAACACCTTTGACTGCTTTCTTATACAAAATTACCCACGGCGCAATATCCGTGGGTAACTGCATTGCAACATGGTGCCTCAGCACAGAATCGAACTGTGGACACAGGGATTTTCAGTCCCTTGCTCTACCAACTGAGCTACCGAGGCATAATGGCGACCCGGACGAGACTCGAACTCGTGACCTCCGCCGTGACAGGGCGGCATTCTAACCAACTGAACCACCGGGCCGGACATAAAAAAATGGTGGGCGCTAACGGGATCGAACCGCTGACATTCTGCTTGTAAGGCAGACGCTCTCCCAGCTGAGCTAAGCGCCCACATGGTGATCGACCGGGGGCTCGAACCCCGGACC
>DOSQ01000154.1:0-7974 GCA_003512125.1 Acidaminococcaceae bacterium | reverse complement strand
GAATATTATAGAACAAAGACCTGGGAATGTCAAGAAAAAAATAAATAAAACACAAGTATAACTTCCATTTTTTCTTGTCATTCCGGATTGGCATCCACATGCATAACGACAATGAATCAGAAAATCCTTAATCCGCAATCTCCAACTTCTCCAGATTCCGGTACATAAAGTCCAGACGGTTAAAACCGAAATCAAGATAATGCTGAATACTGTCAGTATTTGTATTCTCAGGCCAGAAGACAATAATTAGATTTTTACCTTCAACATTATAATTATAGCTGTCCGGTGTATGGCGCCGGTTCATCAGACCATTAAACTGCTGCAGTACCGCCAGACATTTACGGGGATGATATTTGCTTAAATCACACCCCACGACCTTGACCATCATGAACCGTCCCGGAGGCACAGCAATAACACCCAGATAGTCTATACCCGCCGCCTCGGAATGATGTTTGATAATATACACATCGTTACCCGTAGCAGAATCTACCATAACCTCATAGTGAACTTTCTTTCCTTCCAGCCAGATGCGTACATCTTCAATTGTAATCATCCGTCCTCATCCTCCTGAATAATCGAAGCCGGCGTCCGGTACACCAGTGCCAGTTACTTCAATAGATAATGTCAGTTTATATTATATTATATTATATTCTTTCCACACTAACAAGCACCCTTCTGTCTTCTGCTGAGAATATTTTGAGAATCCTTTCTGAATTGTTATCAAATGTTTCACGTGAAACATTTGATATTCGTCTTTTCAAAACACATGATTTTATTTATAATTAAACTATCAGCGACAAACAGAAATTAATAAAAGCAACCTCTCTATGTTTTTTATTAACATCAGTCAAATTTTGCAAATCAACTACATATTATTACGATAAATCGAAGGAAGGACACTTATGGAAACAACAACCGAACAAAAGGGAAACAACCACGCCGAAAAACATGTCCGCCGGAAACACTATACAGGACGCTATCCAAAAAGTTTTAATGAAAAATACAAGGAACTGAATCCCAGAAAGTATCAGGATATTACGAAACATATTATCGCCAAAGGCAATACACCGGCAGGCACCCATATACCCATCATGGTCCAGGAAATTCTGGATTTTCTACAAATCCAGCCGGGCCAGACAGGATTTGACGCAACGCTAGGATATGGCGGGCATACACAAGCCATGTTAAAACAATTAAAGGGAACAGGACACTTACACGCAACAGACGTAGATCCCATCGAATCCGAGAAAGCCAAAAAGCGTCTGCTTGAGGCAGGGTACGGCGAAGAAATTCTTACCATTCATCATTTGAATTTTTCCGAAATTGACAAAATCGTTAATGAAACAGGTCCTTTTAATTTTATATTGGCTGATTTAGGTATTTCTTCCATGCAATTGGATAATCCCGCCCGGGGATTCTCCTATAAAACAGACGGGCCCCTAGATCTTCGCATGAATCCGCAACAGGGCATCCCTGCGTCAAAACTGCTCAGGAAACTTTCTGCAGATGAACTTGAAGGCCTGCTCATCGAAAACGCCGACGAGCCGTATGCACGGGAAATTGCAGAAAATACCGCTGCTGATCTAAAAAAAGGAATTCCCGTTGATACAACAAAACAACTTTTTCAAGAGATCGAAAAAGCTCTGTCCTTTCTTCCAAAGAATGATCGAAAAGAAGCTGTTAAAAAAAGCAGTGCCCGCGTCTTTCAGGCACTGCGCATCGACGTAAACGGTGAAATGGAGGCTCTATATACATTTTTGGAAAAACTTCCCGATGCACTGGCTCCCGGCGGACGCGTAGCAATACTGACCTTTCACTCCGGAGAAGACCGCCTGGTTAAAAAGGCCTTTAAAGCATATGTCAGAAACGGTACCTTTACTGCTGCGGCCAGAGATGTAATCCGACCGTCGGCCGAGGAATGCTTTTCCAACCCACGAGCAAAATCCACAAAACTGCGTTGGGCAATCCGTTCAAACTAAGAATAAAACAGGCCTCTGTCTGTCGGTTCGAGCCCATGTTCTGCAGGTAAAAAAGCTGTAACGGTTTTTACATTCCATATCATAAAAAGAAAACCTGTCCATTTTATTTGTTACCTGAACATTGACAATGCGTTCCCAGAAGCATAAAATTATTTTGATACCTTCGTTAAAACGAAGAATACTATATATATTATTTATTTAAGAAAAGAGGTTTGTATATGCGAAGCGATTTAGTCAAAAAAGGTTCCACCCGTGCAGCTCACCGCTCTTTATTTTATGCCCTCGGTTTCAGCGATGAAGATCTCAAAAAACCGCTGATAGCTGTGGTAAATTCCCAGACTGATATCATTGCTGGCCATGCCCATCTGGATGATCAGGCAAAAATGGTCAAATACGGTATCCTCGCAGCGGGCGGTGTACCTGTAGAAGTACCTGCCATCGGTCTCTGCGACGGCATCGCCATGGGCCATGAAGGTATGAAATACCCCCTGGCAAGCCGTGAACTGATTGCCGACAGCATCGAAGCACTAATCAACGGCCATGCTTTTGACGGCATGGTCCTGATTCCTAACTGCGATAAGATCGTGCCCGGTATGCTGATGGCTTCGCTGCGCCTGAATATTCCAGCTGTGTTCTGCAGCGGCGGTCCCATGCTCCCCGGCCGTTATGAAGGCAAAGACATTTCCATTTCCACCACATTTGAAGCGGCCGGCCGTTTTGAAGCCGGCAAGATTGATAAAGCAGAACTGTCCCGTATTGAGCGTTGCTCCTGCCCTGGATGTGGCAGCTGTGCCGGCCTGTTCACCGCCAATACCATGAACTGCCTCACCGAAGTGTTAGGCATGGGCCTGCCCGGCAACGGAACCATTCCGGCAGCCTTCCAGGGCGACCGTGCCCGTCTGGCTAAAAAGGCAGGGGAAACTATTGTCCGCTTGGTCAAAGAACAACTTCTGCCCCGGGATATCATGACCATGAATGCATTTAAGAATGCTATCACTGTCGACATGGCTATCGGCGGCAGCTCCAACACGGCGCTGCACTTACCGGCCATCGCCCACGAAGCCGGCATTAAACTTCCTTTATCCCTGTTTGATAAGATCTCAAAGAAAACTCCGTACCTGACCAAACTGAGCCCCGGCGGATCCCATCATATGATCGACCTGAACGAAGCCGGCGGCATCTCCGCGGTCATGAACGAACTGAGTAAACTGGGACTCATTAACAAGAGCTGCAAGACCGTCACCGGCAAAACCATCGGCGCTTTGATTAAAAATGCGGTCATTACACGCCCGGATGTAATCCGCAGCGTAGAAGACCCCTACCGGAAGACAGGCGGTATCGCCGTGCTGACCGGCAACATCGCGCCCATGTGCTCCGTTGTTAAAGAAAGCGCCGTAGCGGAAGAGATGCTGGTACATTCCGGCCCCGCCCGGGTATTTAACTCGGAAGACGAAGCCATCAAAGCTATTTGTGCCAAGAAGATTAACAAAGGCGACGTGGTCGTAATCCGCTACGAAGGACCCAAGGGCGGCCCAGGCATGCGGGAAATGCTGAATCCGACTTCCGTTCTGGCAGGCATGGGGCTTGATAAGGACGTAGCCCTCCTGACCGATGGACGTTTCTCCGGCGCGACAAGGGGTGCCTGCATTGGCCATATCTCTCCGGAAGCTCGGGAAGGTGGCAACATTGCCTTGATTGAAGAAGGCGATATCATTGAGATCAATATTCCGAAACGTACATTAAATGTTAAAGTATCTGACAAAGAACTGGAAAAACGCCGGTCAAAATGGAAATGCCCGCCGCCTAAGGTAAAACACGGTTACCTGGCCCGCTATGCCGCGCTTGTATCCTCTGCAGCAGAAGGTGCCATCGTACGCGCACCGGGTGAAGAATAATTAAATAACGAATCCCCCATTGCAACAATACGTTACAGTGGGGGACTTTTTTACCCGTTCCCGTTTAGCCTGTGTGTTTTGCGGTATCTTTCTGAAACCGCCCCTGCCGCCGCTGCCAGCAGGATCAGACCCCAGAGCAGCGCGCCCGCCGCCTTCCATTCATAATGATTCATGGCCAGGATCAGAGGTGTACCGATGCCGCCTGCGCCAACCAGGCCCAGCACGGCCACTTCCCTCAGGTTGATGTCCAGGCGGTAGATGACGGCAGACAGATAATGCGTCAGTATCTGGGGAATCACAGCCCAGCGGACAGCCGCAAGAAATCCTACCCCGGAAGCCCGCAACGCGTAATACGGTTTCAGGTCAATACTGTCAACGGCGATGAGGAAGCGCTTAGCCAGAAGACCGATGCTGCACAGGGCCATGGTCAGCACGCCGGCAAACGGTCCCGGCCCGGTCACCCGGATCCACAGAAGCCCGTAAACAAGGACAGGTACCGAACGGAACGCCAGCAACAGCAGACGCGTCACCAGTGCAGCACAGCCCAAAAAGCGGAAACAGGATAAAACCGATAACAGCAGGGCGAAAACAGTTCCACCCAGGGTTCCCAGAAAGGCAATGCACAGACTTTCAAACAACAAGGCCGGCACCCCGTCCGAACCCATCGAAAGGAGCATTGTAATATCCGGATATACAACGCCTTCAACAATAGACACCAGCGCGGTTTTGTTCACTTCGGAGATGGTTGGAAAGCCGGCAAAAAAAGAGTAAATGATGAAAAAAACGCACAGAAGCGCGGGGACGCGCCATTTTTTGTGTTCTGTTTCCGATTTTACCAGTCGGACACGCAGGAATCCGCTTAAGCTCTCGGTTGCCAGCACGACCAGATATAACACGCACAGGATCATACCCACTTTGGAATATTCCCGCCAGGCCAGTTTTTCATTCAGCAGCAGACCTATGCCGCCCGCTCCCACAAAACCCAGCACGGCCGCATTACGTACATTGGATTCCAACAGATACAGCAGGTTGGCAAGATAACCCGGAAGTATCTGCTTCCATACAGAGACCCACCAGGCTTTGAGGCGCCCCCCTCCCGCATATTCCAATACGCGGGCCGTCTTCAGTTCCGCATTTTCACTGTCTTCGTACCCCAGACGGGAAAGCACAGCCGCAGTAGACAGGGTAACCGCAATAATGCCGGACCACATGCCCAGACCGAACACAAACGTACAGAGCAGAGCCAGAATCAGCACGGGAATGCAGCGAAACACGTGTACCGTTGCTTTCAGGATAATCCTTGCAGCTTTCCACTGGTTCACATACCCGTTGCACAACACTGTCCCCACTGCCCCGATGATTCCACCCAATACCGTTCCCAGCAGGGAAATATATACCGTGTCCCGCAGCGGAACCAGTATCACATCCAGAAAAGAAGTATCCGGAGGGAACATCCTGGCAGCAGTCTCAATAAAATAATGTCCCCGCTCCCATAACAGGGACAGGGAAAACTCTGTCTGCCACGAGGAAGCCAGCAGACAAAGCACAACGATTACACTGCGGACAAGATTGAGCCGTTTCATTTCGTTACCCCGTATTCAGCGGCAATGAAAATCGTAACGATCCAGGCAGCATTCAGCCGTTTCATTGCGCACCTCCATATACTTCCGCAAAAGACGCATCATCCCAGGCGGAAACAGGATCGTCTTTTACCACGACACCCTGCTTTAAGCCGATAATCCTTTCTGCATATTGCGCAGCCTGCGCCGTATTGTGGCTGTTCATGACTACCGTCAGCTTATTCTCCTGCTGCAGGGATTTTAATAATGAAAGAACCTGTTCCGCAGCAACCGGATCCAGGGAAGCCACCGGTTCGTCAGCCAGAATGATGCGGGCCTGCTGCAGCAACGCCCGGGCGATGGCAACCCGTTGTTTCTCGCCGCCGCTTAAGGTGGAGACCAGTGCATCTGCTTTCTCTGCCAGCCCGACTTTTTCCAGAGCCAACTTCGCGTTTGCCTGATCCTGTTCCGAAAAGCAGCCTGTCATGACGCGCCAGAGCGGATTCCGGCTCAACGCACCGTGCAGAACGTTTTCCAGCGCCGTCGACTGGGGAACCAGGCAAAAATCCTGATAGATCACCGCAATTTTCTGCTGTATCTGCCGCAGCGTTTTACCGTTGCAGCGCGACAGGCACTCCCCGTCTACCCGGACCTCGCCCTGCTGCGGCTTCACCATCCCGTTGAACAGCTTCAGCAGGGTAGTCTTCCCCGCCCCGCTTCGTCCGATCACAGCCACGAACTCACCTTCCGCAATCTGCAGGGATACCTGCCGTAAAACCGGGGCGTCCTTATGAAACTGATGGGTTACGTTATCTAACTCCAGCATACCAAACCACCTTTGCGCAATGTATCAGATATCAATAATCCGTTGGCCCGCTCTTTGCCGTTTTCCCGGCACCACCGCAACCGGGCTGCCAGCCTGCCGCATGATGCAGCGGCACCGCATCAAAAATTGTTTACTTCCCTTTCAGTTCCCGCTGCACCCGGCGTTCGTCGTCATAATGCTTCGCGTCGGCCCAGTCATAGCCTTTGTGTCCCAGAATCTTCAGCGCGTCCAGTCCCTCTTTGGTCTTTCCGATTTCAATCAACGCTTCACCGAAAGCCTTGCGGAATTTCTGATCCTGCATGGTTTTGGACGTTTTGCTCACACAGACCGTATCGTTATAAATCTTGTCCGTTACGCCGATGATTCCCGTCTGTTTCCAGATTGTATCCGTGCCGCCCAGCTTTTTCTGCCAGTTCTTTTCATTGCGGATCCGTATGTGGGAAAAGGCCACCGCGATGTCCGCCTGCCCGGAAGCCAGGCGCGCCATGGACGTGGTGTAAGATTCTGCCTGCACCACATGGGCCAGATCAGCAATCGTTTTCCCGTACTCTTTTTTCAAAAACAGGGAAGGATACAGATAACCCGAAGCGGAAGCCGGGCTCATCACCGTCCAGGTCAGACCGCTCAGTTCCTCCCAGGAAGGCTTTTCCCCCTTCTTCACTTTTTCCAGCAAGGCTTTTCCCTTAGCAGAAGGCCCTGTCACCAAAACAGAGCGGTAATGCTGGACAAGCTTGTCGGTAAACTTCTCCGGTTCCCCTTCGTTCCATATTTTTACGTCGGTTGTGTCCTTGCTGATCCCCTGCCGCAACGCCGTGAGAAGTACATCAATCTCCTTATCAAACAACACGTAGGTCGCGCCGGATACGAACCCCGCGTCCGCGCTGCCCGCGCTTAAGGCTTCCCCCACCGCGCTGTAGGATGTGCCCACGCTTACGGAAACCTTGCCGACGGTAAAGCCCTTTTCCTTCAGTTTCCCCTGCAACATCGTGCTTAACGGGCCTACAGCCGTTTTAACCGTCTCCGCGTCCTGATAAGGCGACACGGCAATCTTCAGTTCTTTAATCTCATTGTTCCCGGCACTTTTTTTCGTTTCACCGCCTCCGCAACCGGCCAGCAACCCCGCGCAAAGGCAAAGGAACGTAACAAGGACGAGTATTTTTTTCATTTGAACTTCCTCCCACCAACACAACAAATAGCAATAACAACGCCTGCTTCTTCACAAAATCTTCTGCAGTTTTTCTTCACCCCGATTCCTGCACATCGCAATGAGTACCACGCTCCTAACACTTTTTTGCAACACGCAACAATGCCGCGCAAAAAAATAAAAGCGCGACTGCATATCGCGCCTTCCATGCCAAAACCAAAATGCGTTTCAGGAACGATATGCATGAAATGGAACTTCGCATCAGGAAAACGATTGCCGCCGCTTTCCAGCCGCAACTTTTCTTCCCTTACATATAACGGTCTTCCTTCATACAAACCGGCGGTCGATGATCTCTGGCATCCTCTCAGCCCGGCACACGGGCTCCCTCGCATTTCGGCTTCAGAAAATATTTTTATTTTCATACAGGACCAGGGCGCTCCCCCAAGTCCTTCGCCACAATAAATTTTTTAAAGTTATAGAATAAAAAATTACAACGCACACGGAAAAACTACTGCGTAAAAGTTCTTCTGCGTGCTTTTAGTATAATTGTTTCACGTGAAACACGCAAGAA
>DOSQ01000177.1 GCA_003512125.1 Acidaminococcaceae bacterium | reverse complement strand
TTCTTTTCTTCTTTTTTCTTACCGAATATACTGTCGAAAAATCCCATAAGAAGCACCTCCTTACAATTCCAATTTGAGTACGCGATGGTTCTTCATATCCGGAATAAACAATGCCTTGTCTGTCAGTGTAATATCTGCAGGGTCCAGTCCTTCCGCTTCGTAAATCGTTCGCAGTTCTTTTGTCCCGATATCGACAACGAGGATGGCTCCCGTCTTTACCCGGTGGTCTGATACATACAACGCGTAATTGTCTTCCGAAAGTGTTATGCCCTCATAATAAACAGAGACGTTTTTATCGGCAGCGGGATTGCCGGAATATACCTTTTTGCTGATAAATTTTTCCGCCTGCGGATGACGCAGGTCTGTGACCCGGTAAATTACGTTTTCCATATCTGCTTCTTCTGTATCCGGGCCGTTTTCAGGAAGCGCGGTGATATACATGACGCCGTCGCCCACAGCCATACATTTTACGCCCTGGAGCTCAAGCCATTTTTTCGGCTGCACCCGGTTCATATTTTCCGGATGGGTAATATCAAGGGTAAAAATCTGCCCCACGTTGTCCGAAGAAACGTAAAGTGTGTTCCCATCAATAGCAGCCGCTTTCAGCCAATAAGGTTTAGGAAATGTGATAGTCTGGGGCGCTTTTTCCGGCTGCTGCAAATTGTAAACGCGAAGATGGTCGCCGTCGCAGACAAACAGGTAATCGTCCTTAACCGCTATGCCTGACGGGTAATGCAGCAAGCCGGGGGGAATCAGTGTTTTGGTCTGCCCGTTTTTCCGGTACAGAATATAGCCTTTGATTTCGTCGATGCCGGGCATTTTATGTTGGGAACCGTAATTGGCGATCAGCACTCCGCCGTTATAGGGCCGCACACATTCTGAGAACCGTATTCCGTCCCGGATTTCGGATGTATCGGGAGTAACCGCTGCACGAGACGGCGACGTAAGGATAAAACAACTGATTATAAAGAGAAAAAATGTAAAAAAGGAAGTTAAAAACTTTTTCATAATTGCAGCGCCTCACAGTTCAATTAAAATCCGTTTTTATTTTGAAAAAGAATATTTCTGCAGATGAAAATGTTTTCGCAACGGTTCTTAACAATTTCGATCAGCCTACTCCGCCCTCGTTGTTGAAAATTAACATGGCTTCGCCGTCGGGTTTGATCCGGTAAATCTGATTAAAGTCCGTGCTGACCAAAAACGTCCGTAACAGTGTATTGCCGTCATAGGCTTTTAATTCAAAATATTCTTTTGGCGCAATAGGAGGCCGGATTGCCTGGATACCCGGATAGCTGATCTTTCTCACGTCATCTATATAACCGTCTTCATAGCGATAGTCGCGGCCCGGTTCCAGTCCCGACAGCTTCGGCTTTTGTTGCCGTACCCAGGCGATGGCCATAAACGCGGAAGGAGAACTGTTAGGCCCTTCAAATACGTACGTTCCGGCCAGATCCGGGTCGGTGCGCATGGCGCGGGTCTTGTTCCCGTCAAAATACTGCGGCGTTAATGTAATTATTTTATTATTTACCGTTGCATTATAGACGACTCTTGTCATGAGAGGAAGAATTTTGGGGTCAGGCGCCGGTTTCCGTTTGTCGGTGTAACCGTTGGTCAGAATTACCTCTCCGGAATTCTGCCCTACGTCCATGTAACCAGCGATATAAATCCGGGGCGCCATATCGGAACCTTCATAGGTATTGCCTTCGTAGCTGCGGCTTTCCACTCCCACAATAACAGCGGGAATATCATAAAAACCTTTAACAACCGTTACATCGATCCGCCCGGTGGGAATCCCGTTGGCGTTTTTACGCACATAGACTCCGGCTGCCGGCGACCAATCGGACGCTTTGGCTTCCGCGTTCACAAGCCCGCTGCTGAAAATCATTGTCAGGAAAAGACTTGCGCATAATAACAATTTCCAAAATCTGTTCATAGTGTTCTCGCCTCCTGTCAGTTACTTATTATGCTTTATAAAAATTATTTTGGTTGCTTTATTAAAATAAAAAACAGTTCCTGCACGAAATCCCTGTCGCTGTTTCTATAAAACCTGATAATCCGCAATGACCCAGTCGTGTTCCCAAAGGTTCAGTTCCGAGTCGCAGTATTCGCATTTGCCGCCATTAAGCAGCGAGATGCTGGCCCCGCAGTTTTTGCATTTCAGAACAGACGGACCGCACACCGCCTGGGTCTTGCAGGCTGCGCTTTTAATCAGCTGCAGTTCCACGGTCTCGGTTGTTTCCCTGCAGCTGTTGCCGGTTACCCGTGTCAAATTGGCAATTGCTTTCATGTGGATGTGCTGGCTTTTCTCATCGCAGTGAAAATCCAGCAGAGACATTTCGGTCACATCCATATCAGCCACGTCGTTATAATACTCCAAATAGGGAGAAAGCTCCACAGTGGCAAAGGCGTGGGCCTGGGAGCCGGTGGATGCATAATGGATCGCCGCCAGCTTGTTCTGGATATTGCTGAAAAAATTTTCCAGAGAAAAACGTTTGTCAAAGGCGCGGATTTCTTTTTCCAGTACCTCGTTCTTCGATTCGCGCTGTTTCAGTTCATCCAGTTTTTTCTTGGACCGGTAGGTTAAGGACTGTTTTAACTGCAGCACGGGAAATAAGGTCACCCAAAAACCGTATTTTACAATGTAGCCCATCAATGCAGCGCAGAACGCCGCTGTGAAGAACGTGGCCGTGAGACGCATAAACAGTCCTGCATCCAGGTCGTCCATTACAAAGAGGCCATAAATCATGCACACAATAAAGATGGGCACGGCTCCCAGCAAAAACGCTCGGGTGCCGTAATGCTCCCGGGCATCCGTGTACTTATCATAGGCAACCTGGTAATCCTGGCGGAGACCGAAGCTGCTGACCCGGTTGCCCAGGTCTTCCACCGTGAATTTCGTGCCGCAGTAATCGCAGCCGTCCAGCAGGTTTTCCCGGGTGGTGGGGTTGCCGCAGTTGGGACAGATGATACTGTTCTCTTTTGTCGCCTGCTTGGCATTCAGAATAGTGTAATGAGCCAGCTCGCTGTCCTTTTTCTCATGGATCGTCCTGTGGTCTCTTTTATAGATGCGGGAAGCTTCAATGCGTTCCTTCGCGTCAGTAATCATATACTTGCCGTCGAAGTGTTTGTTTTTGGTGACCGATACCCCACCATACCGTTTTCGCACCGCATCGAAATCCATGGTGACGCCCAGCTGTTCCATGCGGCGTTTCTGCAGATACAGAATGTGCCAATACAGTTGCGTTGCGGTGTTTTGGAGCGGACTGTTCTCCGGCAGTCCCGGCCTGTCGAAAAATTCCCGCAGGCTGTTCCGGAAATCCGTAATCAGACGTTCCGTAGCATCGCTGTCTTGCTTTCCCGTCTGATCTTCTTTCACCAGTCCGGTCAATTCGTTTTTCAGCGTATAATGTTTGTCAGTCCAGGCCGGTAATACCAGTGCGTAAAAAATCAAAAAGGATCCAAGTACCAGAAGCAGGCCCAGCAACGCACAGGCAATAAATTCAAAGGAGAAGTAGGAAGTCGAGTTATGAACGGCCGTATCCACTAAACCGCCGCCAATAAAGAACGTTACTAAAAAAATGCCTAACGATCCAAACCGGGTCTCCACGTTTCCTCAACTCCTTCCTGAACGTTCAGTATGGTACTATACACTTTCACTGCATCTTCAAAAAAAGCGTTCAGCAAGATGTGTGTATTGGTCTGTATCCTTCCGATATTTTATCCTTTTGAGCCGTCGATATTATAAATCATAACGGAATTGCCGTTGCTATCGAAGCGGTACACCGCGCTCAGATCCTGAGGCACAATAAACGTGCGGATCGGCGCGCCGTTCCGGAACACTTTAACGGCAAAGCCGGAATCGCCGATCAGATTTTTGTAAGGGGCTGCTTCACTGCCTGTAATGGCTTGCGGTTTAATTTGCAGATTCTTATCAAAGAAATCGGTTTTTGTTTCACTTTGATGCAGGTTTTCGATTAATGCGTATGCGGCGTATTCATCATTGGTTCCCTGTGCCGTTTTGTTCAGTACATATTCGCCCCGGATGTCCGGGAGACCTTCTGCCTTATTTCCGGGGTAATCAAT
>DOSQ01000030.1 GCA_003512125.1 Acidaminococcaceae bacterium | reverse complement strand
AAGGGCAATCTCCAAAGCCGTATTCACAAAAGCGGGCTTGAGAAGCTGTCTTGATTACTACAATGTGCGCCACGCTTTGAAGTTATGTTGAACCGCCGTATGCCGAACGGCAAGTACGGTGGTGTGAGAGGGGAGAAAAAATCTCCCCTACTCAATTTCGGAAACAGAGTATGAATGCACGTTTACTCTTGACACACCTGAAAACTAAGTTTAAAATAAAGTCGAGTTAAAAAATAAACTTAAAAAGGTGTTGCATATGACTTATATCCATCGCTCGTTGGAACGAAAATTTCTCAAAATGAGCAGCGCGTTCAAGGTTGTCATGGTAACAGGAGCAAGACAGGTCGGCAAATCAACCATGTTGAAGCATCTGGCACAGGATACCGGGCGGATCTGCGTCTCCATGGATGATGCAGACGCCAGGGATCTGGCACAGAGAGATCCCAAACTGTTTTTCCAGATGTACCCGCCTCCCCTTCTGATTGATGAAGTGCAGAAAGCGCCTGTCCTGTTTGAACAAATCAAGATCCTGTGTGACGAAAGCGATGAACGCGGCCGTTTCTGGCTGACCGGTTCCCAGAGCAAAAAGCTGATGAAACAGGCAGGGGATTCTCTTGCCGGACGGATCTGCCTGCTTAAAATGTACAGCCTGTCGGCTAAAGAAGTTGCAGACAGAGCAGACGATATCCCTTATGATTTCTCATTCCCATCCTTGGTAAAAAGAAGTCAGGGCTGTCCGGGAAACAACATCCTGGATGTTTACATGCGAATCTGGGAAGGCGGCATGCCGGATATGATATCCATGGATGAGGAACTCCGCCGCGAATACTGGAACTCTTACATTGACGCTTATCTTATGCGGGATGCGGTAGACGATAACGGAATCCAGGATACCGAAAGCTTCCGGAAGTTCTTAAGGGCGTGCGCGTCTTTTTCCGGGCAACTGGTAAACTATAATGATCTGGGCAATGCTGCAGAGGTATCCGGTGTGACGGCAAAAGAATGGCTCAAAGTCCTGCAGACGATGGGTATCGTATTTTTGCTGGAGCCGTATTACAACAACGAACTGAAACGAATGGTCAAGACGCCGAAACTGTATTTCTGTGATACGGGTTTATGCGCGTTCCTGTCGTCCTGGACCAGCCGCGATACATTGATGAACGGCGCCGCGTCCGGCCATTATCTTGAAAACTATGTGGTCGCGGAGATGCTTCGGAATGTGTCTTACGGAGAAAAGAAGATGAACCTGAATTTCTACCGTGATACAAACCAGAAGGAAATTGATCTGGTACTTGAGATGGACGCGCAGCTGCACGCCTTCGAAATCAAGCGGGCTGCTTCACCGGAGAGAAAACTTATCAGGGCCTTTTCCCTGCTTGCAAAAAGCGGGAAAGAGATGGGGCCGAGCGGCATTATCTGTATGGCAGAAAAGCCGTTCCCGCTGGACGCTGTAAACAGTTTGATCCCGGTAAACCTGCTGTGATTCAGTATGCTTGTGAAAAAAATGCGGATATCCGCAAAAATTTCAGGAGGAGATGATCCATGCAGTATGCAAGAAGGCAATACATGGAACAACTGATTCATAAAAAGGACAACGGCCGGGTCAAGGTTATCACAGGTTTGCGCCGGAGCGGGAAATCCTATTTGCTTTTTAATCTGTACCAGAATTATTTTTTGGAATCGGGGGTTGGGGAAGATCAGGTTATTGGTCTTGCATTGGATGAAATCTATAATGCGAAGTATCGAAATCCGTTTGCGCTCAACAAAGCCGTAAAAGAACAGATGACAGACAACAGTAAACGGTATTACATATTTATTGATGAGATTCAGTTCGTTACTGAAGTACAAAATCCTTACGTGGATAATCCGGAAGAAAGGAAAACAAATATACATGAATGCGAAAACTGTTGAAGAAGAACAAAAAGGATAGTATAATTAGTTATCATCAATGTACGAAACCATCCGGATTCTAAAAGGGGTCGTTCCTATGAATATCAAAAAAGCAGTAATGAGTGTTCTAACCATGCTGGCAATTATGGCGACAGGTACCTGTTTTGCAGTATCGAAAGAGGATTTTGTGATTGGAAATATCCGCTTAGGGCAACCCCTTGCTGAAGTAATTGCGAAATACGGACAGCCTGTGCTTCAGGACCAGGCAAGCGAGTACTCCAGATATTATTTCGTTAAAGAAGGCAATGCGACATGGTTCCTGGTAGATACGGCGCCGGCCGGTGACAAGCCGGTATTAAGCGTAGCCCTTAACGGCGACATAACGATTGCAACAAAAGCCGGTATCAAAACCGGTTCTACCGGCGCAGAACTGAAAAAAGCATATGGAGATCCTGATGAATGCCTGGATATAAACAATAACCGTATATCTATGGATGATAAAAACTATCAGGACCCTTGTATAGTTGGATATGAAGCAGATGGATGGAGTTTACAGTTTGCCTTGAGTGGCGGGAAAGACGCAAACGAGCGTAAGGTAATGAGCATAGCCATGAGAGTAAAAAGCTGACAACTCATTAGATTATATTTTGCGGGCGTGGCGGAATTGGCAGACGCACCAGACTTAGGATCTGGCGGTTTATCCATGCAGGTTCAAGTCCTGTCGCCCGCACCAGAAAAAACACAGCCGGAACCGCAAGGAACCGGCTTTTTTACAAGACGGCGCTGTTTTTTATATCGCGCTGTGTTAACAGGAAGGGCGGACCATGCAGATTCACGGAATACCGGTCAGGCTAAAATTAAATAGTACGATTCTGATGATTGCTTCGTTTGTGATTAGCGTTCTGGCAGGTTTGATTCTTAACCTTGCGGAAGCGGGACGTGGCGTGTACATGGTTATGTATACGGCGGGCATGGCGTATCTGAAGCTGTTGTTCCTGCTCGCGCTGCCTCTTGTCTTTCTGAATTTTGTTTCCGGCGTGATGCAGCGGCTGCAGCTGCGGTCTGACGCTTCGTCTCCTGCAAGGTTGTGGTTTTTCCACAGCATTGCGGTGATCGGCGCCGCGGTCCTTGGCCTGGCAGCGGGAGGGATTGCCGGTTCTTCGATGATCCCGGCCGCGTTTGCCGGTTTTTCCGATTTCGGTCTGCGCTGGTTCCGGCCTCTTGTTCCATGGACGCTGCTGCTGTCGGTGCTGGCTGGTGCGGCTGCAGCGAAAAGCGGACCGGAGGGCGAAGAAGCCCGCAGGCTTTTCCGTTCCCTGGCCGATGTATTTGCTTTTGCCGGAACCTTGCTGCTGCGT
>DOSQ01000194.1:3563-11762 GCA_003512125.1 Acidaminococcaceae bacterium | reverse complement strand
TGGAAGCGCAAAGTTGGATCTTCAGCTTTGCATTCATTTCTTTATAGGCTTCAATGGCCTTGTCAAAATCCTTACCCTTTAATGCCCGGCCTGCCGTTACGATGGCAAAGCGGTTCACGCCCGCGTCCTGATTCGCTTTCGCGGCCGCAAAGATCTTTTCTTTCGGAAGAAATCCGTATTCATCGATGCCGGTATGGTTGCAGGCTGCCTGGGCGCAGTATTTGCAATCTTCACTGCATCGCCCGCTCCGACCATTAATGATAGAACAAAAATCCACCAGGTTTCCACAGAAATGCTTCTGCAGTTTACCGGCGCAATCCAGCATTTCTTCCAGACCCGTCTGTAGCAAAAGTTCTTTATCCAGATTCTCCCGGGTAATGCGATATCCTTCGTTTATAATTTTTTCTGTCAATTCTGTAATCATCATGACTTCATGCCTCTCTTCAAAAAAATAGTGCTAACGTCAACTTTGCTTAAAGTGAACGTTAACACTATTATAGTTTACATGCAGTGTTTCGTCAACACTATTTTGCTTTCTTCAACATATACAGCGGATCAATATTCTCTCCATCCACAAACACTTCAAAATGCAGATGGGGTCCTGTGCTATATCCTGTGCTTCCCACAAAACCGATGATTTCGCCCTTACGTACCTGCTGCCCTGTTGTTACGGCGATGCCGCTCATATGTCCGTACGCACTGTCATACCCGTTACCGTGACGGATTTTTACAAACTGTCCGTAACCTCCATTCCAGCCCGCCATTTCTACAGTACCCATAGCGGCGGCATATACCGGCGTGCCAAAATCTACGGCAATATCGAGCCCCGGATGCCAGTCGAAGCCGCCGTTAATCGGTCCCGTACGGCCTCCATAATAGGAACTGATAACACCGCCTTCCGTGGGCCACAGATCCGGTAAAATTGAAAGCCTGTTGTTTCGTCCTTCAATGACTGTCAGCAGTTCGTGCATATTTTTCTTCTGCCGGTCAATCTGGGCCGTCAGGTTTTTATTCTGGGCCGATGCTACGTCAAGCATACTGATATCCGCGCCGGGTCCGCCCTTGCCGCTGTAAGCCGGGTCTGTCGATTTCGCTCCGGGCGTCGTCCCGATGGAATCAATACTGGATGTGAATTCCCTGTCACCGCTGTTCTGAATCACCGCGCGGCGCAGTTTTGTTTCCAGTGTGTGGATCTCGCTCATATCCCGCAACATCTTTTCATTATCTTCCAAAAGCGATTGGAGTTTTGCCTCCTGTTCTGTTTTGTGGTCAAGATATTCCTGATACGCTACCCTGTCAACCTTGGAATGATGATATTGCCAGCCGTAAAACCCGGCTGCAGCGGTCAGCGAAGCCAACACAAACGCGCCAAAGACGACCAGCGTCACGGCTTTTTTTCGGGCAACGGAAAACACTTTTGTTTCCCCGTTTCCTTGCTGGACCGTAAGCACGATTTGCGGTTCGGTCGTTTCTTCAGACGAAAGGCTTTCCCTATTCAGTTCCAGTTCTTTTTTTCTCTTATCGTTCATTTCATTCACCAACAGCAGTTATTCCCGTATAACTGCCAAACTACCAGCCAAAACTGTATTTCAGCAGTATTATAAATCCAACTTTTGACAATAGTATGTCTTTATTCTTTAAATGCGCCCAGCTTCTGACCGATACGCAGGATACGGCTGCCCAGATACGGCAGACTTTCCAGATCTTCTTTTGTAAGACCTCCGATAACTGTTAACACCACGCCATACACAACAGCTGCCACCATGATACATATCAGGAGGACCCAGCCTCCCAGCCCGGAGGCCACGTACAGAACACCTTGTATAGCAGCGCCCATAATCCCGGCCGCAATCAGCGGCTTACTGAAAACAGGCAACGACATTTTATAGCCGGTCAGTTTATAAATAAAGTACATGTTAATCAGCGCTGCCACACCAAAATCAGCAACCGTTGCGATAGCAGAGCCCTTGATACCCAACCAGGGAATCGCTGTCAGCGTCCAGTTCAGGATAACTTTAGCAACACAGGCGACAATCATGTTAATGACGGGGATACTGGTCCGGCCCATTCCCTGCAGCACTGCCGTACTCACCTGATGCATGCCCAACAGTACGATACCGATGCTCATCGCCTGAATGGCAGGCGCAGCGCCGGGAGCATTATAAATCAGCCCGGCTACCTTCTCCGCCAGACAGAACAGCCCCATGAAGCAGGGAAATGTCACTATCATGGCCACACGGAAGGCGACGCCGGTCTTGTGGCGGATATTATCCTGCCAGCCAAGGGCCCGGGCTTCCGAAATGGCCGGAACCAGACTGATGGCCAGCGCCGCTGTAAATATGGTAGAAAGATTAACCAATGGTACCGCCATACCGGTCAGGTATCCGAACAGCTCTGTCGCATGACGCACATCAAACCCGGCTGCTTCCAGCCGTTGGGGCACAATGAGCAAATCGAGATTAGCTACGATTGGAAGCATCAGACTGGTCATGGAAACCGGCAGAGCCAGTTTCAGCAGACGCGAAATGATGGAAGAAGAAGTTTCCTGTATTGCGTCCATATTTTGCAAGCTCTGCTTTGCTTTTAAATCCCTCTTCAGACGCTGATAGAAGAACATCAGCACCAGCAATGCACAGAACGCGCCTGCGCCTGCGCCCATACTAGCACCTCCTGCTGCCGCAGCCAACCCCCGGGGCAGGAAATACGACGCGAAAAACAGCATGGTCACAACCCGCACCAGCTGCTCCGTTATCTCAGAACAGGCAGTCGGCGTCATAATCTGCCATCCCTGAAGGTAACCACGGAAGCTGGCCAGAAATGTGACAAAAAACACAGCCGGGGCCAACGCAATAATGGAATAATACGCCCGGGCATCCCGGATAAACTGCCAGTCAATCAGCTTCTGCGCACCAAAGAACAACGCCAGAGAAAACACAAGCCCTGTAACAAACAGCAGTCGCAGCGTTACATGAAAGACCCGCTCCGCACCCTTGAAATCGTTTTGGGCCACCTTCTCGGCAGTCACAATGGAAATCGCTACGGGAATGCCTGCCGAAGAAACTGTAATCGCCATCAGGTAGATTGGAAAACCCATCTGGTACAGACCAATTCCTTCCCCTCCCAACACACGACTCAGCAGGATCCAGTTCAGCGCACCGATGACCTTGACCACGATGCTGGAAACCGTTAAGATCAGCGTACCTTTCAGAAAACTGTTATCGTTTTTTCCCAGTGCCTTTACGTCATCCGGTTTTGCACTTTCTATTTCCCGGGAAATAGCCTCCTCTGCTTCATGAAGTGCTGCTATATCTTGCATTAATGCATCATTTGCTTCATTTTTAAGTTGTCCGTCATTAATTTGATTCAGTTTTTTCACAACGGTTTTCCTAAAGCCAACATGATTGTAAAACATACAGGAGTAAGATTGTAAAACTTTAAAAATACATATAAAGATACATAGTAATATTATCGTTTTTATCCGCTTTTGACAAGCGTTTCATTATGTTTTTCAAAAAACATTAACAAAAACCGGGCAGGTTAATTCACAATTTGTTTTGTTGACATGGCTGTCCGGTAAATGCTATACTTTTTATGCAAGGAACGGTGCCAACCGTACCACAGGTAAACTATATATAAAATAATTAAAATACGGAGGTAATCATCATGAAAAAATTTGTTTGTTCTGTTTGCGGTTACGTCTATGAAGGAACCGAAGCTCCGGCTAAATGCCCCCAGTGCGGAGCTCCAGCTTCCAAATTTGTTGAACAGGCCGGCGATATGACCTGGGCTGCTGAACATGTAGTAGGCGTAGCGGCAGATGTTCCCGAAGATATTAAAGCGGATCTGCGCGCCAATTTCAATGGCGAATGCAGCGAAGTCGGCATGTACCTGGCCATGGCCCGCGTTGCTTTCCGTGAAGGCTACCCGGAAATCGGCCTGTACTGGGAAAAAGCAGCTTACGAAGAAGCCGAACATGCTGCTAAATTTGCAGAACTGTTAGGCGAAGTTATTACCGACAGTACCAAAAGGAATCTGGAAATGCGCGTAGAAGCTGAAAACGGTGCAACCGCCGGCAAGACCGACCTGGCAAAACGTGCCAAAGCGCTGAATCTGGATGCAATTCACGACACCGTTCATGAAATGGCCCGCGACGAAGCCCGTCATGGTAAAGCATTCAAAGGCTTATTGGACCGCTATTTCAAATAATACAAAAGCGAATCACCGGCTTTCCTGATCTGGAAAGCCGGTTTTTTACAGGGAATGCTTTTATATGTTTTTTTCGGATCGCTTGACAAGCCTGCTGAAACTTATATATAATAGCATTGTTCACATTATTGAAACTGTAAGCAAATCCTATGTCGGGGCATAGCGCAGTTTGGTAGCGCACCTGCCTTGGGAGCAGGGGGTCGCAGGTTCGAATCCTGCTGCTCCGACCATTTTATAAATTAAAGAAAGAAACCGGTTGCACATCGCTGCAACCGGCTTTTTTTATTCGGGATATCTTCTTTAATTATGCTTCATTTATTACGCTGTACCCTGCAGCAACATGTTTGCAGCTGCTTGCGCGTTTTGAGGATAAACTTCTTACGCTTTCAAGTCCAGAACTTCTTCCGCAATGCAAGCCGCATTCATGATGCAGTCGGGACAGGGCGTCAGAACTTTGCCCGTATCCAGCCCTTTCAGTTCCCGACACACCAGGGAATGACACTTTTCCTGAAATTTATTTACGATTTCTTCCGCCAGTTTATAGGTTTCCAATTTGCTGTCCGGCGATTCAAGATTACCCGTACTGCGTTTCATACCGGCCAGCACACAGGCCCCACTCAACGCCCCGCAGGTTGCCAGCGTTCCGCCCATACCTTTGCCCAAACCTTCCGTTACCTTAAACATGGTGGTCTCATCCAGTCCGACCAGATCTGCGTACGTGCAGGCCACAGACTGTGCGCAGTTATACCCCTTGTCGTGACGCGCAATCGTTTCTTTTACTCTTGTCATGATCACCCCTCCTCAATTTTTTACGGTTTCTCTAATATAATCTTGACAAACAAACCTCTTTCGTATATTATATTTTGTAGATTTTGGCTTTCCAAAATACACAAGCGGGTGTAGTTTAGTGGTAAAACTCCAGCCTTCCAAGCTGATGTTGTGGGTTCGATTCCCATCGCCCGCTCCATTTTTTTGCCGTAAAAGGCTTTCTGTAACGCAGGATGAAAATCTGGCGATTCCGACACAGAAAGTCTTTTTTATTTTTCCGTATCCACAGCTTTCATACCTGCTTTGAAAAACAGGAAGGCAATCCGCCTTTCTTCTTATTTTTTCAGGATATTACCGTTCTGCTGATTTGTGTCAATAAATTCCTGAATCAAATACCGGGGACGACGCTTTACTTCCAGATAGATTTTACCCACGTATTCACCAATAATACCGATGGCCAGCAAAATCAAACCGCCCAGCAGCCACAGGGAAATAATCAGACTGGTCCAGCCCGCAATAGTCTGGCCGGTAAAATGCCGGAACAGAGACCAGATCAACACAAGTCCGCTAATCACAGAAATACCCAGTCCCAAATCAACAATAAACTTGATTGGCTTAGATGATAACGAAGTAATTCCCTGCCAGGCAAAGGCAAACATTTTTTTCAGTGGATACTTGCTCTCTCCTGCCAGCCGTTCCTTACGTTTATAGTACACACAGTCATGCTTCAGCCCAATCATAGGAACGATGCCCCGCAGGAACAGGTTCACTTCCTGATACTCCCCAAAGGCTTCCAGTGCCCGATTGTCCATCAGACGGAAATCCGCATGGTTGAAAATCACTTCGGCACCCATCATCTTCATGAACCGGTAAAAGCCTTCCGCCGTATGCCGTTTAAACCATGTATCTGACTCCCGGTTGTCCCGGACGCCATACACGATATTACAGCCTTCATCGTATTTATCTATCATGGCGTCTATGGCATCGATATCGTCCTGCAGATCAGCGTCCATGCTGATGGCTGCATCGCAGTAAGGCATTACTGTCATAAGACCGGCCATAACCGCGTTCTGATGGCCTTCGTTGTGAGCCAGACAGATGCCTGAATATACTGAATCCCGCTTACAGAGTTCCTGTATGATCTCCCATGTCCGATCCCGGCTTCCGTCATTTACAAAACAGATTTTACTGTTTTTACTGATTTTTTCCCGGACAATTAACTCTGAAATTTTATTTTTAATCTTTTTCGCTGAATCCGGCAACACCTCCTGTTCGTTATAACAGGGAATCACCATATACAACACGGTTTCTGAAGACATTCTCCAACTCCACCCCGAATTTCGTTCTATAACGTTTTTTGCAACCCGCATGCGACGGTACAATTGTTTTTCAAAATATCAGAAACTAATTTGCTACCTGCTTCTGTAAATGCAGATGCCAGATTTATTTTCCATCAGTTCCCAATCTTCGCCGCCCATTTTTTCTTTCATTTTATTATACATAAACTCTCGCATCACAATATATTTTGGTCTCGCATCCTGTTTCACCGCAACCAGTGATTTCTCACTGTTGGTGTCCGCTTCAATACCGGGAATATCCGTATACAGCATGAAACCAGGCCGTAAAAATTTATCGATGTACAGCACCCGCGAAGACTCTTTTTCCATTGCCACATAAGTCTGAGCAATGGCCTTTACACTGAACCGGTCCTGGATTTGGGGCATCATCACACCAAAAGCCATCACCATGGTTACCAACCCCGTCACCACATGAAGCCAGGCAGCCGTCTCCACATTACAATATCTTTTCAGGCAAAACAGAATCATTACCCCCAAAACAAGCGTAGCGATTCCCAGGGCCATACCGCTCATCGTAATTTCCGGTATCTGGCGTCCTCCCACAATCCAGGCGATTCCCATCAGCAGGTACATGACAAACGTGCCAATGAACCAACCAGACTGGTACCTGCCGTTATCACAGGTCATCCGTTCAATATTCCATCCAATAATCATAGAGAAAGCCGGCAGCAATACCAGCATATAGGAAACCTGTTTTGTCTTGGCAATGGAAAAGAAAAAAAACACGAAAATCCACCAAACTTGCAGGAACAACAGCTTCGTGCTTTCTCTGCCCAGGCTTTTCGTAAATGCGTCTTTAATGGATTTAAGCAGCACGCCGGTCCAGGGAAACAGGCCCAGAATAATGACAGGCAGGTAGAACCACCAATGTACCCGGTTGGGATGAAGCGGAGCTGCAAAGCGGCTGATATTATGGAAGCCGATAAACTCATAGATAAAGTCCATGCCATGATTCTGGTACATGAACACATACCAGGGCATTCCGACTGCTGCCACCACCAACAAGCCGGGAATTACATGCATGCGGAACAACCGTCCCAGATCTCTGGTAATCAGAAGGTACAAGAATACAATCGCACCGGGAAACACAACCCCGATAGGTCCCTTCGTCATCACCGCAAACCCGCAGAACAGATACATCAACCAGTATTTTTCGTGCATAAAACAAAGAAGCGCGCCTGTCATAAAAAACAGTAGCGTCGTATCCGTTACCGAAGCCTTTCCCATGTACATGATCATAACCGTAGTTCCCATGACCAGCCCGGACCAGAAGCCGGCCCTGGCATTAAACTGCCTGACAGCGGAAAACGTCGTCATTAACACTGCGCCAATGGCCATCAGGGAAGCGGGTATACGGGCCGCAAATTCGGAAAAACCGCCAAACAGCTTCAGAGAACCTACCAGCAGCCAATAAAAGATAGGCGGTTTGTCGTACCAGTATTCGTTATAAATGCGGGGGGAAAGATATTCGTTGAAACGAATCATCTCCTTCGCCGTTTCCGCATACACGGGTTCGTCCGGGTCAAGCAGCGCCACCCCGTCGATACCGAACAAAATATTAAAACCTACGATCGCCAGTAAAAGAACGATTGCCTTGCCTGGTAATTGATTCATTTCCGCAACTCCACTGAATTAAGAATATTATACTGCAATTATTTTTACATATTTAATTTATTATATCATAGGAAAGCGGGAATAAAAAGGAAAAGGCAGGCTGACTGCGAAACTTTTCATTTCACGACTTCAGGACTTTTCGCAACATTTTACTCCGTCACCTTGCATTTAAGAAAAAATGTGATATAATGATTTCTGCAAATCTACATGGTCCAGTAGCCCAGTTGGATAGAGCAACGGCCTTCTAAGCCGT
>DOSQ01000194.1:0-3496 GCA_003512125.1 Acidaminococcaceae bacterium | reverse complement strand
AATCCCTCCTGGATCACCAAAAAAAATCAGCTCCGGAAGCAACTTCCGGAGTTTTTTCTTTACCACCGGGGCGGAATTTTATCATACGCACCAACGATGTACATGGTGGCATTGCCCCTGGCCAGTATATCGCCTGTATCACTGAACACTTTCACTTCAGTAAATATGACATGATTGGTTTTACACGTCACATTCGCTTCCGCAAACACCGTATGTCCCACTTTCACATTATCCATAAATGATGTGGAAAGGTTCAGCGTACAGACCTTACAGCCAACAGTCCAGCAAACAATTCCGCCTGTTGTATCAATCAGAGTTGCAATGGCTCCGCCATGGATAAAGCCAAAGGGATTCGTAATTTCCTCTTTCACGGGCATGCTGGCCCGCACCCAGCCACAGTCTGCGTCCTCCAACTTCAAACCGCAATATTCAATAAATGTGCTCCCTTCAAATTTTTTCAATAGCTGCAGGCATTCTGTTTTATTCATTCCAAAGCCTCTCTTTCCCAGGTTGCATCAGCGTTTCAATAATGAAAACTGTAAAAGAAGAACTCATAACAAGAACTTGTGCAATGACTAAAAACGCAACCTTTTTTCAACATGCCCTATTATACCATAAAATACAACAGGTAACCTTACTCCACTGTCCTGTTGCGCAAAATAAAATTTTAACATCCCGCCCCTTTAACTAATTTGTGTTATAATTGTAGTAACCGATACACGGCAGGGAGGTTCTGACCATGATTACTGAAAATAAAACCGGCTTGTTTAAAAAGTTTTTTGCATTGGCTGTACTGCTTTGCATAACTGCTGTGTGCTCAGTTTCGAGCTTCAGCAGTTCAGCCGACGCTGCCCCGCAATCCGCCGAAGAGATATTGCGACACTTTGGCGTCCAGGGTCCCGTCACCTGTTCCACGTACGGGAATAATCCCAACGGGTTTATGGCCGGTGTCAACAATAAAATTTATGTTGTCGACACGAAAAACAACCGTATTGCCAGCATTGAAAACCCAAATGTTGTTTTTAAAGATATGGATCCGGGAAACAGCCGGAAGCGGGATCTTTTCATCGCACAGTTTCTGATTCAAAATGACAGTTACGATAAAGACCACCACTATGGCGAATGGCACGGCACCTATCATTTGCTTCCCATGTACATCCTTGTAGATTACGACGCCAGTGGAAACATGTATCCGGCTGAGAGAATTTTCAGCGGTGAAGGCGCCTCCCCAGGTCATTATCACAGTGATATCAGGGAAACAAAAAACAACGAGCTGGCTGCGCTCTTAATCAGCGAAATCCTGCCCTTTATCAGAAAAGGCGGATATATAGGAGAGATGACGCCGGACTGGCCGGCCCATGTGCCCGGTGCCATTACGACCAACGAAGTCGATATCCATATCGGTCCCGGTGAAAATTACAAAAGTTTGGGTGTATTTTTCAAAGACGATCAAGTCACGTTATTAAACAAAATAACGGCGGCCGATGAAGAAACATGGTACGAAGTTAAATACTACAACAAACAGTACGGCTGGATCCAGGGGTGGGTCAACGGCAGGTACATAAAAGAAGGGGAAAGACAGTACTGATAAAAAACAACCGTTAACGCGGGCCTGAAGAAACACTGAAAAACATCTTATTTCCACAAAAAAGAGAGAGGCACAAACTGTTCCTCTCTCTTTCTATTTTTCAAAAAGGTTTTATGAAGACACTGATTCAATGAGTTAGTTAATGACCGGGAACTTTTAGCAACTGACAGGGAAAAATTCTAAAGGCGCAGCAATAGCTGCGTTGGGAACATTAACGCAGTCAGTCACAAAAAGCACCTGTTAGCACGCATACAAACAAATCATCGTTTCCTTATATCTACAAATACAAAAATCTGACTGTCGGTTTGGCTCAGTCCCTCACATATACGCGGGGAATTCTGGGATGCAATACGCAGAACAACTCATAAGAAATCGTTCCTGCCGCAGCAGCAACTTCTTCCGCCGGCAGTTCCGGTCCGCCATACACGATCACGTCGTCGCCAATCGCCACGTTCGGAATGTCCGTAACGTCCAGCATAATCTGGTCCATACACACACGGCCTACAATCGGCGCCTTCTTGCCTCGCACAATCATGCAGCCTTTATTGGACAGATGACGGCTGACACCGTCTGCATACCCTACCGGAACGGTAGCGATACGACTTTCCTTGTGTGTTGTGTACGTTCTTCCGTACCCGATATCCCGCCCGGGTGGCAATGTTTTTACAAACGCGATCTGTGTTTTGAACACCATGACCGGACGGTAGTCACAGTACGGTTCCCGGATATCTGAGGGAAGCGAGCCGTATAGCGTAATCCCCATACGCACCATATCCATCTGGTACTGGGGCAACTCGGCAATACCGGCGCTGTTGCAGATATGTTTGATAGGAATCTGCAGACCGGTTGCTTCCATCACCGCAACACCTTTCCTGTATTGTGAAAACTGAAATTCCGCGTAACCTTTATCTTCTACATCCGCAGCCGAAAAATGGGAGAAAGCCCCCACCACTTCAATACCCGGTAAAGCCTTCACTTTTCCCGCAAACACAGCAGCTTCTTCTATTTTTACGCCAATCCGGTGCATCCCCGTATCCAACGCAATATGAATCCTGGCCTTTTTCCCCTGCCGTAGTCCTGCTTCATTCAGCAGGCGCAGCCGTTCCTCATCAAACACCGCATGGTCAATATCATATTTCACACAAAGGTCTGCCATGGATGGAATGGCAGGCATGGCTCCCAGCACCAGGATGGGTGTGGTAATGCCGGCCTCCCGAAGTTCCACGCCTTCCTGTATCAGCGCCACCGCAAAATAATCCACTCCGGCTCTCACGCAGGTGATTGCCACCGGAATCGCACCATGTCCATACGCGTTGGCTTTCACGACCGCACACAGCTTTGTGCCCTGTTTTAAATTTTTCCTGGCAGCCTTAATATTATGTACAATAGCATCTAAATTGACCTCCGCCCTTGTTCCCCTTTCCGGTTGCATGCGTTTTTCCTCCAGATAATGAAATTTACTGTATACATTCTTTCTGTCAACGCAGAAAAAATATTTGTGGCAATTATAGCACACATTTCTTATTTAATTAAAGAAATTTTCTTGTTTTTGGCTTTTTGAAATCTGTGATATAATGTTTTTGCACATAATTGTACAGTTATATACAGTTTTTTCGTGTTTCACCTTTTTCTTACTGCAACTAAAAGCGAATCACACGTTATTTAAAAGGTAATTAAAGGATTTCCCAACGATGGACAAAAACAACGACGGGGCAGCCATGAATAAAGCGGATAACGTTCAGCAGGAACCGACCTGTGAAAATCATCCGGACAACCGGCGCCTGAAACATATCGAAGCATCCCTGCGAACCAAATATAAACATAAAATTTTTAACAAGTTCGTTCAGGCCATCTGTGATTACGACCTGGTATGTCCCTATGATAAAATCGCTGTCTGCATTTCCGGCG
>DOSQ01000169.1 GCA_003512125.1 Acidaminococcaceae bacterium | reverse complement strand
CTGCATAAAACACATTCCCCTCTTCAACACGCCGGCCGGCCACCGGAAAACCGTTCATCCGAACACGTTCCGGTCAGACCTGCGTCAGTTAAACACGCCAAAAGCCTGTAAGAATAACACAAACAGCAGTACCGGCGTAACATATTTGACCATCACCCGGTACATGCGTTTACGCCCGAATGTATATTTACCCTGCTCGATTTCTTCAATAATCCAGTCTGCGCCGACAACCCAGCCGATCAGCAGGCATTCGCCAATGGCCACCAGCGGCATGAACACGATATTGCTGATATAATCCATCAGATCCAGGATCTGGGCCACAGCGCCGTTAGGCAGCGGCAGCTCGAAATAAGCCACATTATAGCCCAGGCACACGATGATGCCGCCAACCAGGGCATACAAACCAATCAGCAACGTAGCCTTGGAACGTTCCCAGTGGAACTTATCCATAAAGCTCGCCACGATTGCTTCCTGCACCGACATGGCGGACGTCAGCGCCGCAAAGGTTACCATGACGAAGAAAATAATTCCCACAACAGACCCGGCAGAGCCCATGGCCGCAAAAACTTTCGGCAGGGAGATAAACATCAGCGAGGGTCCTGCGGCCATGCCTTCCTTGCCCATAAAGGTGTAGACAGCCGGAATGATCATGACACCGGCCAGAAACGCAGCCAGTGTATCAAACATTTCAATGTGATTGATGGACTTGCTCAGGTCCACATCTTTTTTCGCGTACGAACCGTAAGCAACCATAATGCCCATAGCAACCGAAATAGAATAGAACAGCTGTCCCATGGCATCCATCAGCACATTCAGAAATTTGCTGATGGTAACGCCTTCCAGGTTGGGAACCGTATATACCAGAAACCCTTCCCAGCCCGTACGGGTCACACCGGACGCATCCGTATAACTTAGCGTAAGGGAATACAGCGATACCCCGACGATCAGCAGGAAGAAAGCCGGCATCAAAACCTTGGAATACTTTTCAATCCCCTCTTCCACGCCAAGATAAATGACGAACACAACCGCCGCCATAAAAATCACAAACCAGAAAATCGGTTCCCAGGTACTGGTGATAAAACCAGTAAAATATTTGTCCCCCGCAGCAGCCAGACCGGCGCCGCTGACAAACGCCGCCAGATACTTCAGCACCCAGCCGCCGATGACGCAATAGTACGGCAAAATCAAAACCGGTACCAGGCAGGCCAGCACACCGATAACGTGCCCCCGCTTATCCAACTGGGAATACGCCGTTAACGGACCCTGCCGGGTCTTACGACCAATCGCGATTTCCGAAGACAGCAGCGTATAACCAAACGTTGCAACCAGCAACAGGTAACATACCAAAAATAAACCGCCGCCGTCGCGGGCCGCCAGAAACGGGAACCGCCAGATATTCCCCAGACCAATGGCGCTGGCCGCCGAAGCCAGAACAAAACCAAGCGTTCCCGTAAAATTATTTCTTTCCTTTTCCTGATCCAATGAAATGTCCCCCAAGTCTCTGAAAATAAATTTTGTGCCAGTGTTTTCACACATCTGCCACAATAATAATGTCCATTATAATATGAAAACAACTTTAAAGCAACTTATAATTACACAGGAAACGCCATTTTGGCGAGGTTTTGTACCTCCCGGGCGTTCCATGTGCCCGGCAGACAAAAAACGCTTTCAGGCATTGCCAAAAACGCAAGCCTGAAAGCGTAGATTACGTAAGTGAAAACTGCCGGGTTATTTCAAAAGTTTTTGATTGAACAGCGTCTCATTTCCCTTAAAGGGAATGAAGGCCTCAACCGGTCCCATTACCGCGGGCCCCAGGGTGCCCGCCGGGAATACCATGGTGATCCCTTCGTCACCCCAGTACCATGTCAGAGGCGGTTCCCCGGCATAATCCCTTTGGAACAGCTCGTCCACAATGGCCCTGTAGTTATCGTAATAAAACAGCTGCCGCTCCTTTTTCGCCTTTTCCAGAGCCGGCTTCACATAGTAATCACGGAACTCTCCCCGTTTTCCGAGAGCCAGTGCCCCGTCCATGGTTATGAAATTGCCGGTCACCGGGTCAAAGTTGTAGGTGAAAATATCGATGTTCGGATGGGCCCCGCCCCGACTCTGATAAAACTCAACATATAAACTCAGAATGTTTCGGTCCAGGTATTTCTGCCAGACCCTCTCTTCCAACAGGAAATGCATATACTCTTCCGGACGGTGCTTTTTCAGTTCTACCGCGTCGTTGTAATCTTCTTTTGCTTCGTCCTCCATGCGGTAATTCCACTCTTTGTTATGCACCTGCTCCAGCTTTTGCGCCAGAGCCGGGAACGCGTCCGCGTTCTCCACGATCAGGCGGGTATAATCGGTGACGATACACACCTGCCCCTGCGGCGTCCGGTACTCCTTCTTCAGCTGCTCCATCTTAACAGAAGGAAGCTGTGCTTCCGCAAAACAGAAAGAGGCCGTGCATACCATTACCGCCAGGGTCAATAAAGCCGCAACAAATTTTTTCACTGATAACACCTCCTGCCGAATCTGCAAAACACCAGGAACGGTTTTTACTTCCGGAAACGCATCCGGACAAATACATCCCACCGCGCCCCGCACAATTCTATATAGCTATTTTATCACAGATATTTTATAATATAAACGATGGATGGATAAATTTCTTTTTTCAGCCATACGAATTACATATTACAGAATCAGTTAAGTAAAAACGGGAGAATACGGTAACACGGTTTTACTGACCGCTCCAGAGAAAGGAACTGCTTATGAAACGACTGCTTACGTTATGCCTGGCAACCCTGTTCTTCTGCCTGTCCTTTTCCGGATGCTACCTGGACGACTTCACGTCCTCCGAACAGGACAAACTCTATGACAGCGCTATAAAAATCTTTAAAGACTATCTTGCCAAAACAGATCCCAACGCAAAGATCAAAGAAGTATCGAGCGTAAAATATCTGGGTGAAAACCACCAGCTGCAGCTGACGGAATTTGTAAGCGGCGAATACCAGTCCGGCAGCAAGCAGCTGAAGTTCGCCGTCAACACCAAAACCGGAGACATCTATACCTCCAAACAGGCAGATTTATACAAAGAAAAAGTAACTGCTCTGATCAACGACATGCTGGGACTGCAGTGGACCGCGGTTAAGCCGGAAGTTCACATCTCGTCCCGGGTCGACATGCATGGGAAAAAACCGCCGCTCGGAGGCGTTACAGAAGACAGCGAGCTCCGTGGCGTGCTTCCCGTTACCATCCAAGACATGGACGCCTTTGCCAAAGATTCTCTGAAAGACAAAAATTACTCCGTCAATCTGCACTTCATCTACACCGGGGCCCCGCTGCGTCCCCGCGCGGTGATGGAAACGGCGGCGGAACAATTCAGCAGCCGCGTGCGCCTGAACCTGCAGCGTTTTCCGGACGCGCTGCAAAAAGATGTGGAAGCGGCCAGCCGCGCAGCCTGGGGCGAAAATCCCCAATGGCCGGTGAACGGGCACGATTCCCTGACCGTTGAATCCCTGACCATCTATGGAAGCGACAAGCTTGAACACAAACAGTGGCAGGATTACAACGACAAAGCGCCCTTTACCATCCACTACCCCGCCATCACGCTCCTGCGCGAAAAACAGAAAGACGGTTCCTTCAAAGAACAGGAAAGCCGTTTCGACATAACCCGGGACATGCAAATCAGACAAAGCGGCAAGCAATTTGAGTTTGTCACGACGAACAAACGCATCATCAAATACTATGTCTTTATGGACAGCCTGGCCCCGGCCGACAACGTGATGGCCATCGCGGTCCGCAACCGCAAATTCCACGACGCCGCCTTCAACGAATTCGGGTGGCATCCCGTGCTGGGCCGCTGGTGTATCGGGCCAAAAATACATGACACAAAAGCGCCCAACCAACTGTACGCCATGGAAGAAAATGACCTGATTATTCTCGGCAACGAAGGCCTGAACAAACTGAAACCCAAACAGAAAGAGGCGGAGAAAAAATAACCGTAAAAACACAATTTTGACAAACAATTGCCTTAAAATAGTTACAATGGATATTCGCAAAACAGTCATTTACTTTACGGGAGGAACTCATCATGAAAAAAACTGCCATCCTCTGCACTGCCCTTCTGGCTTTAGCCTGTTCCGTAACGGCTTTCGCCGCTTCTTCGGAAACGTTGGCAAACAAGCCCGGCATTCCTGCAGGCACCCAGATTTTTGCCACGGAAACCACGGAAAAAGAAAAACCTGCCGAACAGCAGCAGAAAGCCGAAAAAGCTACTTCCATGGACCTGGTGCTGATCCTGGACAAATCCGGTTCCATGTACGGGCTGGAAAAAGACACCATCGGCGGCTTCAACTCCATGCTGGACAAACAGCGGCAAAGCGAACTGCCGGTGAAAGTGACCGCCGTCATGTTCAACAACGCGGTTTCCACCATCTATGAACGCACCGACCTGGATAAAGTGAAGAACATTACCGATAAAGAATACACCCCCCAGGGCACCACGGCCCTGCTGGACGCTGTGGGCAACACCCTGTCCCAGATGAAAACCCTGCCGGACATCGATGCCAAAGGCAACAAAGTACTGGTAGTCATCACCACGGACGGCAAGGAAAACGCTTCCAAAGAGTGGACCTACGCCAAAGTGAAAGCGCTGATTTCCGAACTGCAGGAAAAGAATTTTGAGTTTGTCTTCCTGGGCGCCAACATCGACGCGGCCGCCGCGGCACAGAACATCGGCATCAAAAAGCAAAATGCCGTAAAATACAAAAACACCAATTCCGGTGTGAAAGCCAATTTCCGCGCCGTGAGCGCCATGGTGGCGGATTACGCAGCCGGCGAAATGGAAACCGGAAACTGGAAAAAAGAAGTAGAAGAAGACAAATAACCGATACAGAAATACAGAATTTATTTCCCGGGAAATGATAAAACCGCCAGAGAGCACCGAAAAACTCTCTGGCGATTTCTATTCTTCCTTAATTCTCTAAAATGCTTCTCTAACAAAAATTCTGACTTTTTATCTGCTTCCTCATCAAAAACAACCCGGATTGCTCCGGAGTAAAAGCCACATATTGCTTCACAATTATTATTGATAGTCAAACTTTCCGTCGTTTTTTTCTTCCAGCGCCTTGATGGCATGATATGTATATTCCGTAAACGGAACCTGTATCCCTTTTGCCTCCGCTTTTTCCATCAGTACCCTGCAGAACATATCAATTTCTGTGTGCCGTTTGGCCTCCAAATCCTGCAACGTGGAAAAACGGGCTTTCTCCAGCCAGCGGGGACGGGTATTCTCCAAGGGTCCGAAGGTAATCCCGTACGCCGCGGCCACCTGTCGGGCTTCCGCTTCCAACCTGTCACGGATAAATCCTACATGATCACTGTCAAAATAGGATGCATATCCTACGCCCAGCACAGCCTGAGGCAAATTGTAAGCGATGTTCAGCGTATACTTCAGCCATTGGTCCGAAATAATATCCTTGCAGAAATTATATTTCAATGTTGTTTTTGCCAACAGCCTGCGGATGGCAACCAGCCGTTCCGATTCGTTTTCCGAGTCTTTTTCGCCTGCAAACAACCCCGGTGTCTTTTCCGCATTAAAAGTCACGCTGTTTCCGTTCCGTTCCGAGTTAATGCGCATCAGGCTGTACACGATCTGTGAGGGATCAATCACCGTGCCGATGATCTCCTCGCTGTCGATGCCGTTCAACAGACTTAGAACCGTCGTGTGCGGCGTCACCACTGTGCGGATATCATCCAGCGCAGCCCGCAATCCTGTATATTTTGTAGCAACGAGCAACAGGTCAACACCTTTCGCCTCTTCCGGAGTCTTCACCGCTGGCTTGTACACCGTTCCATTGATGCAGATTCCGTCCCGTTGCAAACGGTCCTTCCGCTCTCCTTTGGCAATCAGGCAAAAGTCAATGTTCTGCGCTGCCGAAAAACCGTAGACAAAATACGCCCCAATGGCGCCTGCGCCCAAAATGGCGACGGATTTAATTTCCATACAAACTCCCCCTCCGATAACTTTCCGCCTCACCGTTTTGCAGGACACACAGCAACAGCTCGCGCCGAAAGCAGTCTTCTATATATAGTCTTCTATAATATAAATATAAAAAAACAATTTAGATAATTATATCACACATAAAAACACAATCATAGTCTGTATTGAAAAATAAACACCCGCCCTTTAATTTGCACTTTATTTTTGATACAATAAAACAAAGACATTTAGTGTGTATAAATTAGCTTCACGTTAAACGGACAGCACGTTTTCTGAAATCTGCTATTGTAATGTAAGAAACGATAAAGAAGCTGACGGCATCTTCGCCATCCCGGAACAGATTCAGAAGGAGGTAACATCATGCGATTCTGGAAATTCGGACTCTTTTTACTGTGCTGCAGTTTATTCGGCCTGCACGGCTGCACCGGAGCAGAGGAAAAACCTGCGCGAAAGCCGACACAAAAACCTGATGTATCCTTTACGCCCAGCGAGATACAGAAAAGCGAGATTTCGATTTATCACAAAAACATTTATTATGAACTGATCATGCGTCGCGAGGGGGAAAAAATCCTCTGTACCATGCGCACCATGAAGTCAAAGTTCAACCTGACACCACCTTCCGGACTCACAGGTATGCAGCCCATCGCAGATACATCGAAGAAAAAGGAACGCATTTTTCCCAGGGGCTGCAGCTTCACTGCCGATGAAATGGAACTAGCCAATCTGGACAAACTACTCCAGAAAGGCGGAGTCAGCGCAGCGGCCGCTACCGCAGAGCCGATTGAGTTTAAACAGCTCCGGCTTCTGTACGTAGAATACAAAAACGGAAAACATATCACGCTGAACCGGGCGGGCAAAGACAGCCCCTTCCGCAAAGGCGTTTCCAATGAGATGCTGGTAGAGTTTATGGAAAAGCTGGCGAAGGATAACGGGCAAAAACTCTATGATGGGAAAGTCCTGCTAGGTCAGTTGTTACAGTGTCGCTTCAGCAGCGCCGGAAGTATGAGCGGTGGGCATCATTTTATTGACCTTACGCGGAAGAGCAAAACGGAATCACTGTTCGACAGCCGTTTCAAAGAATGGCATAATTCTCCGGAAAAAACGCAGAATCGTGTCATTTCCACACAAATACTGGAGAAAATCGATGCGTTGGGCCGGGAATATAAAATCGATACCTGGGGACCTTTCCCCGAAAATGACCTGATTGTACTGGATGCCGCCTCAGACAGCATTTCCCTTTCCTACGGCGAACCCTGGTCCTGGGTAAAATGGGATCTCCGCATGGGTACAACAGATAAATTGACCAAGATACAGTCGGAATATTACAGAAAAATATACAAACTGCTGATAGATGAAGATAAAAACGGGTAAACGAATACGAGATAGACGAAGAAAATAAGATAAGAACTGAAAAGAAAGCTAAAACCCTCTCTCCCAAAAAACTCCGGAGAGAGGGTTTTTTATGCTTCTTTTCAGAACGACCCGTGAAAAAGTGCACCTGCCTTTGTAAAAGTACAGCCATCCCTTTGCAAGGTTACGTTACTTTTATTTAATGATCGTGATCCGTTTCTGTCCGTCCCAGGCTGCATACTCGGCCGGGATTTTGGCGTTCAGATAGTTCTGCACGTATTCCATGATTGCGTCTACATCGGAAATCTGACCGTCCTGCAACAATTTGCAGTCTTTAAACATCACATTACCGTCGCCGCCATTTTTCAGTACATAGTTAGAACCGCCAACCGTATAGTTCGCCTTCAAATCCAGAGGCTTTCCGTTGACCATCACATCTTTAACGCGGTATTCGCCTTCCACTTTTACAAAATTGCCTTTTTCATCCAGCTTCACAGAAGAAGGAATCCGGGAGTCGATGGTATAGGTAATACCGGATACCTGCATGAAGTTACCCCGTTCTTCCGGATAATTGGAAGCGCCGAACTCCAACGCGTCTAACAGAGTCTGGCCGCTGCATTCCACAGCCGCGCACATATTACCAAAAGGAAATGCTTCCAGCAGACTGGCGTACGTAAATACACCTTTCTTAATGTTGTTGCGCAGGGAACCGCCGTTGACAATGGCGACATCGGTATCCAATACGTTTTTGAACGCGTCGGCTACAAAATCGCCCATATTGGTTTCCCCGTTACGCACCCTGCGAACATTGTCAGCCGGATTGTCAGAACGGATATCAAATGCGGTTTCGCCTACTGGCTGATTCAGAATCGGTTCATATTTTTTATTTTCTTTGGCAATCAACTTTTCAACTTTTTTGTCAGAATTCGTTAAATCCGTTTCCAGCGTGGATACAAAACTGCCGTCATCTTTCAGCACCAGCTTACCAATCGACTGCAACTTGGTCCCGGTCTGGGTGATCAGAATCTCTTTCCCATCCAGATTCTTTTCATAACGGGCTGCATACTTCTCATGAGAATGACCGTCAATTAGAGCATCCAACCCGCGGGTATTGCGTACAATCGCCGGACTGGCCCAGCGGGGAATGGAACCGTCCATGCCCAGATGACCTACTATAAAAACATATTCCGCGCCCTCTTTACGAACCGTATCAATCGTCTTCTGTACCTGCTTGTATAACTTCTCTCCGGTTTCATCTTCAAAGAAACCGTAAATAAAGTTACCCGTTTCATCCTGGAAGAATTTAGGGGTGGAAGTGTTCAGAGTCTGAGGCGTGGTCACACCAATAAAGCCCAAACTTTTTCCTCCGATTTTAATAATCTTATAGGGGAACAGCGGCAGCTTGTTGGTACGCAGATCAATAAAATTGCAGGAATGGTATTTGGATTTCTGCATTTTGGCCAATTTAAAGAACTGTTCCATTCCATAATCAAATTCATGGTTACCCGGAATCAGGAAATCATATTTTACGGCATTCATGATACGTACTACCGATTCTCCCTGTGAAAGCTTGCCGATAGGCGCTCCCTGCACACAGTCGCCGGCATCTACCAGCAATACCTTGTATCCGGCCTTCTTTAAATCTTTTTTGTATTGGGCCAGACGGGGAAACCCTACATTGTCCAATACCCCGCAATGAATGTCGTTGGTATGCAGGATCACAATATCTTCTGCCAGAACCATACAGGGCATAGAAAGCATGAACAGCAAAAGCAAAAGAAGCATGAGAGTTCGACGTACGTAGCTAATCATAATGACCTCCTTGTTAAATAGAATGTTGACATATCTTTTGGTCTACTGTTTATATTTTACCCTATTTCTCATAATTAATGAAGGAATTTTTTCCTCTCCCTTGTATGTTCTTTTTACCAAATGTCACCAAAATGGTCACCATTTCTATTTTATCGGAATAAAAAAGCGGCTCCCAATCTCTTGGAAACCGTTTGTTTACTATGGAGCCACTTATAGGATTTGAACCTACGACCCTCTCATTACGAATGAGATGCTCTGCCAGCTGAGCTAAAGTGGCAACTATGGTAGTACTTTATTATTATCCACATTTTTCGGTCATTCGTCAAGTACTATTTTTTAATCTTCCCTGATCCACTTTTTCAGCAACGATGATGCATAATTTCCCAATGCTTCGTACGTTTCAGCTTTAGGGTGAACACCATCCCAGATAAACCACTCCATACGGTGTTTCTTCGTAAAAAACATTGGCTCAAAATCAAGAAGATAACATTTGTTTTCAAATTCATTTTTCATTGCTTCACGCATGCGTTCAATGATGTGATTCAGTTCTTCCGCACCACACAGCCAGGGCAGAACCAGACAGAACGCTGCGTTTTGTTCATCACAAAACTGTTTTGCCTGTCGGATCTGTTCAATGGAAAAGGTAAGTGGGCAGCCCTGGATAATATCGTTCATGCCCCCTTCAAAAAGAATATGTGTTACCTCTTTTGGCAGCGGTCGGCAGATCAGACGGTCTTTGATATCATCACAGCATTCACCGCAGATACCGTGGTTCAGCATGCGGATGCCCGTGTTTTTTTGCACCTGCGCCACCCAGCTGTTTTCCTGATAAAAGGGAAAGCCTTCAATTAATGAATCTCCAAAACAGGCAATGGTATTCATATTATTTCTCCAAAACATTTCACGCAAAACATAAAGCAAACTCAGTATTTACAAATTTATTCTTCCAAATTCCCCAAATACCATTTTACAAACTGGTTGGCAATGCGTCCGTTCCGTCCGGAATGTTCCATCTCCCATCGGATGCCCTCAAGACGTAGCTCTTCTTTGGAAAGCTGTACGCCAGCTTTACGCAGTTCATGATCAATAATCTGCAGGTATTCGTCCTGGCTGGGAGCCGAATAATGCAGAATCAAACCGAAACGGTCGGAAAGGGAAATACTTTCGTTAGCACTGTCCTGCCGGTACACCTCTGCTTCCATCGCATCGCTCCGATCACTCCAGGTTTCCTTCAGCAGATGACGGCGATTCGAGGTAGCGTAAATCAGAACGTTGTCCGGCTGGGCCGTAACACTGCCGTCAATAACTGATTTCAGGTATTTGTAACTGGACTCCCCTTCATCAAAGGAAAGGTCATCAAAAAACAGAATGAATTTTTTGCTTCGAATCTCATTCAGCTTTTCCAATATAGGCGCAACCATATCCAGCTGATCCCGGCCAATCTGAATCAGCCGCAGACCATCGGCGGCAAACATGCCTGCCAGTGCTTTTACCCCGGTAGACTTCCCGGTTCCCCGGGCACCGGTCAGCAGCACATTATTGGCAGGCCTGCCTTCCATAAAGTTCCGCGTATTCGTCAACAGCTTTGTTTTCTGGTCTTTGTACCCTAACAGGTCCTCCCATTTAAAGACCGGGAAATCCGCGATTCCAATCAGTTTTCCGCCTGTACCGATACGGAAAGCTGTGTAACGGGCCAGCATGCCACTGCCCCATTTTCTGTAATAAGCCAGCAAGGTCCGGGCCGCCCCGGCTACTGTCTTTGCCCGGGCTATTTTTTTCTGCAAATTGGTTTCAAACTTATTGTCAGTCTCTACAGCCGGGCAATATGTATCCAGAAATGCAAGCCCGGTAAAGTCATCGTTTTTAGCCGAAAGATATGGCAACAACAGCTGCATATCCCGGACCATGACCTGCATCAGCCCTTTTCCGTAAGAGCCGGCCGCTTCGATGGTATCCGCCGCCGTGTTGTTGCCTTCCGCCAGGCAATGAATGATATAGGCCGACAAAATATTACCGGAAAGCCCCAGTATTTCCGCTTTTTTTACCAATAATGCCGCCAATTCACTGCGAAGCACCTGTATTTCCGTGTTTCGGTCTTCTTCACCGGAAGCCGCAATGTCCTGTTCTTTTAACTGAATGGCAACCAGTTTCTGTATCACTGCATCTTCTAACAGATTCCGGCACAGCGTCAATTTTCTCAAGTCGGGATATCCCATAACTGCACAACCCCTCATTTCTTAATAACAGAAACTGCTGATCCGGCAACCTTCTGCCAAAATGTTCAACAGTTTGTTTACACAATAAATACGAAAGTACCGGCAGTCCCAAAATAATATGCACAGATAGCCGGTACTTTATTTTACTATATTTTATTTCTTCAGGCAATGCCGGTCATCAGGCAAATGCAAGGTGACCGGTTCATTCCCAAACCAATTAGTCAGTCAATCGTGTCCTGCAGGATCATCTGATCCAGATGTCTGCCCCCGGGCACCATTGGGAACACGTTCTCATCGTTTGGAATCGCCACGTCAACCAGCACAGATTCACTGCTTTCCAACGCCGCTTTTACAACGCTTTCCAGCTTTTTGGGATCGCTGACCTTCATGCCTTCCACACCCATAGCCTTGCCCATGGCTGGGAAATCTACCAGGTCTTTCACTATAGACTGGCTTTCACGCCCTCCGAAGAACAAGCGCTGCCACTGGTTCACCATGCCCAGCACGTTATTGTGGAGTACGAAAACCTTTACGGGAATGCCATAGCGGTGCAACGTGGCAAATTCCTGGCAACACATCATGATGCTGCCATCGCCGGTAAACAGGATAACCTGTTTATCCGGGCAGCCCAGCTTGGCACCCATAGCCGCCGGCAAACCGAAGCCCATGGTTCCCAGACCGCCGCTAGATAGGAAATGGCGGGGCAGGTCCACATCGTAGAATTGGGCCGTCCACATTTGATGCTGCCCTACGTCGGTTACTACCACAGCATCTGTGTCCGCATGTTTCATGATGGTTTTGTATAACAATTCCGGCGTGATTTTAGCCTTCAGTTTACGGGAAACAAACGGATGATCTGCTTTAATTTTCAGCATGGCTTCACGCCAGGGTGCAAACTGTTTTTTCAGGCTCGCACCACTTTTCTTAATTTTCTTCAAAAACAGTGGCATGGACCAGCGCAAATCGCCGATTACGGGAATGTCTGCATGAACAATCTTGTCAATTTCGACATTATCCACCTCAAATTGGATAACCGTAACATTTTTGGCAAATTTTTCCACATCACCGGTGACACGGTCGCTAAACCGGGCACCGACGGCCATGATCAAGTCGCACCGGGTTATACACATGTTGGAAGCAAACGACCCGTGCATGCCCACCATTCCAAGATGCGCATCATAAAAATCCGATACTGCGCCTTTTCCCATGAGTGTCGTTACAACCGGTACACCGGTAGCTTTCACAATCTGGCGGACAAATTCTGCCGTATCGGAAGAAATGACGCCGCCACCTGTCATCAGTACCGGCTTCTTTGCTTCTTTAAACGCAGCAACCGCCTTGTCGATGTCAGCTTCATTACCGATAAAATCCGCTCTGTAGCCCCGCAGATGGACTTCCGCCGGATATACATAGTCGATTTCCGCACGAAAAACGTCTGTCGCAATATCAATGAGTACCGGACCCGGCCGTCCGGTCGTAGCAATCATGAATGCTTCTTTAATAACGCGAGGCAAGTCTTCAATCTTTTTTACCAGATAATTGTGTTTGGTAATCGGCGTTGTAATACCGGTGATATCTGCTTCCTGGAAAGAGTCCCTTCCGATTGCCCTGGTAGCCACCTGGGCACTGAAAACAACTAACGGAATCGAGTCCATGTATGCAGTTGCAATACCTGTAACCATGTTACATACACCAGGTCCGGATGTCGCGAAACATACGCCGGGACGCCCCGTAGCACGGGCATATCCGTCTGCCGCGTGCACAGCACCCTGCTCATGGCCTGGCAGGATATGCCGGGGATATTCCGCTTTATACATTTCATCATACAAAGGCAGGATTACGCCACCGGGGTATCCAAACACCACATCCACGTTTTCTTTTTTCAAGCTTTCAATTACAACTTGCGCGCCATTCAGTTTCATCGAGCTTTACCTTCTCATTCTCTCAGGATTAAACCGCCGGAGGCACACTCCGGCAACAGGTTCATTGTTCAGTAAGGGTATGCATAGAGGCTCATTGCCGCGCCTCTATGCTGCGTTACTGTTATACTTATTTTTTCGGAGCAGATTTCTTGGTCGGCGCTTTTTTAGCCGGGGACTTTTTGGCAGGAGCAGGCGCTGCCGCTTTGGGAGCCTGCAGCCAGCTCATCATGCTGCGCAGTTTTTTACCAACTTCTTCCAACTGGGTTTCTGCATGGATGCGGCGCTCTGCCAGGAAATGCGCACGGCCGGCGGACCGGTTTTCCAACAGCCAGTCTTTAGCAAACGTACCGTCCTGAATTTCCTTCAGCGCTTTCTTCATCGCCGCGCGGGTCTCATCGGTAACGATCTTTTTGCCGGTATGGTAATCGCCGTATTCCGCCGTATCGCTGATGGAGTGACGCATTTTGGCCATGCCGCCTTCATACATCAGGTCAACGATCAGTTTCATTTCATGGAAGCATTCAAAGTATGCGATTTCCGGCTGATAGCCTGCTTCAACCAGCGTATTGAAACCGGATTCCATCAAAGCGGTCACGCCGCCGCACAGTACGCACTGTTCGCCGAACAGGTCGGTTTCAGTTTCTTCTTTGAA
>DOSQ01000047.1 GCA_003512125.1 Acidaminococcaceae bacterium | reverse complement strand
TCAATAACAAAGCAGATGAAGTTCCTGTTATGATTGAAAACAAAGGCCATCAGCTCTGAAATCTGATTGACATTTTTGTAAAATAATTGTATTATTAAATTGGACGTAAAACAGTAATTATTACTAATAAAATTACTATTTCAACAAGCTTGTGCTTGAAGATGTGCAGCATTTTGCCCGCTTCTTCCTCTCTCACAGGTACATGCTTCCGGCGTTTATCAGGGATTGTGTTTTTCAGGGAGCCGGCCTTGACGGCGCGCCTGGACCGTATCATTGATCAGTTAAGGAGGTAATGTAACATGTCCGCTATTCAGCCTATTTCTATGCAGGCAGTGAGTGAAAAAGTCGCGTTAGCCCGTCAGGGCCGTCTGGAAGAAGACGCGCAGTTTGTGGAAAACCCGAAATTAACCTCTACGGAGTTCATTCCGCTGGAAGAACGTATGGCCGGTGAAAAGCCGGAAATCGCAGCCTGCCTTGCGAAGCTGAAAGAAAAAGTCGGCAGCGAAACCTTTGCGAAACGTTTTAATGTGTTGCAGAATATCAACCGTTCGGATAAAAACCTGCTGATTGTTACAGGCAACGAACGTCTGCGTACCCTGTTGTTAAAAGAACACCTGAAAGACATCATGGATGCGTTCTCCGTGGAAAACGTCAGGATTGTCGGGGGAGCAGGTTTCGGCGGAATTGACGCGTTTTAACATTATTCCCGGCTCTGTTCCTTTGAATGGTAACAGGCCGGGTTTTACTTATGAGTTTTACGTGCAGGCAGTGCACACGAAAAGGCAAGCCGCAGGCATGTGTGATGCGCACTGCCTCGATCCAAATTTTGTGGAGAGAGAACTGTGAAACAGCTGTTTAATTATTCTACTGTTCCGGGGTATGAGGAAGCCATCCGGCGGACCGGAAAATCACTGGAAGAATTTCTGGCGATGCTGGGGTTGAATGGAATCGAGCTTCTGGTATACCGCAGCGAACCGTACATGCGTCCTTTTGACAATGTGGCGGTGGGTGCGCATCTGCGTTCCTGGTCCTGCTGGTATGATTTGTGGAAAGACAATAAAGACCGTCTGTATCAGATTTTCCGGAGCGATGATGCGCTCCGGGACTATTACGGCGGTACCCAGAAACGGGCCTGGCTTCTGCAGATCAAACGGAATATTCAGGCAGCCCTGATTGAAAAACCGGAGTATCTGGTCTACAGGGTAGAGGAAGTCTCCCCGGCGGAGCAATATTCCTGGAATTTTGACCATACAAATGCGGAAGTGATCAAAATGGCGGCCCGCGTATTCAACCGGGTCAGTGACCAGGTACCCGAAGATACAAAGGTGCTGTTTGAAAATTCATGGTGGCCGGGCCTGACGCTGCAAAGTGCAAAGCAGACGGGTGAATTTCTGGAAAAAATCAAATTTAATAATATTGGCCTCATGCTTGACACAGGGCATCTGTTGAATACAAACCCTGATTTGCAGAGCGAGCGGGAAGGCATCGACTATATTTGCAAGATTCTTAAAGATATGGGTGAACTCCGGCATTATATTAAGGGGGTACATTTGAGTTGCTCCCTGTCCGGTGAATACCAGCGACAGTCTCCCCGGATGATCCCGTCGTTGGAAAATGACGCCCGGCTGTTAAGCCATGTATGCAACATTGACCAGCATAAACCCTTTACGGATCCGGCGGTAACAAAAATTTTTGAGTTGATTGAGCCGGATTATGTGGTACATGTGTTGTATTATGATGATTTTAACCAGCTTGCCCGGCAGATTACGGAACAGAAGCTGCTCCTGAAAGCATGATCAATACACAAGACCGGTACAGGATTGACGGAAGAATCGTTTCCGATTAACAATCCGGTACCGGTTTTTACGTTGTATTCCATCGTTATGTTTTATCTGGCAAATGTCATGTATCATGCCGCCAACGCATATCCTTTATCCAATCGTTTCAAGGATGTACAGATTTCAAACGGATATGATATAATGATTACTGCAAATCATAATCCATATCAGGATTCATAGCATAGAAAGGCGGAGGATAATAATGAAAAAAATTATATTGTTCCTGATTTCCGTTGCAATGCTTCTTTCCTGTGCGACAGCATTCGCGAAATGGGAGGACCGGGATATTGTGGAACGGATCCGCGCTGTGGGGAACACGCCTGCCGCACAGAAAAAGGCAGACAGGATCTTCGATCAGCAAATGAAAGAAGCGGGCCGGCGTGGGGCAAACCGCAGACCGGTGGTGGCTATTGTGTATGAGAACAATGCCAAAACAAAATATGACAAAACCATTGATAAAAAACTGTTTGAATATCTGGACGCAGCGCTGCCTGTCAGGACTTACGAACTGATTGACGGCAGAACCTGTAAAGAAAAACTGGCGGAGATTGGTATAGAAGATATTGCGGACGCGGAACGCAGCGACATCATTGACGCACTGACAGACAGCGGTGTCGATTACTTCCTTTACCTGGGAGTGAATCCTGTGCAGGTCAAGGACAAGGGGAGCCTTCTTGCAGCAGGAAAAATTGCCAATACTTCCCTGCCTTTCCGGATTGTGGATATTAATCATAACAGGTATGTTTATACGAAAACATATACGGAATCGGCGAAATCCATGTCGGCCTTCGGCGGCGTAGGCAGCAAGTCTGTTACGCTGGAAATTATAACCCGGGTGGGCAAACAGATTCAGGACGTGATTGAAACCAGGCTGCCCAAAACAGTAAAGAATGGAGAGGATAATTATGCCCAAGCTTATTAAAAGAATCGGACTTGCGATATTGGTTCTTGTGGCAATCGGTTGTGCATTCTTCTTCCTGTACGTAGTGAAAACCCCGCACTATTCACTGTACCAGATACATAAAGCCGTGCAGAGCCACGATACCGTCCTGTTTGAACAGCATGTGGATTTGGACAATATTTACAGCAAAGGCATCGATGACCTGATCGTTTCGGCAGTAAAAGGCAAAAAGAGTATCGGCCTCGATTTCTTTACGGCAGGGATTTTAAAACTTGTGAAGCCGACGGCCGTTCATGCGCTGCGGGATGCGACGCTGGAATCAGTCAGGAAAGTCCCTTCCGGAGATAAGGCTCAGCCGGCGCAGATTGAAAACGGACAGACCTCCCAAACCGAGAACGACAAGTCAGCGAAAAAGAAGAACAAAAAAGAAAACGCAATTCCTCTTCTGAAAAAATTGAAGGACAGAGTGGATGTTTCCAACCTGAAGATCAAAGATGCCTCGGTTGCGGTGAACGACGGAAACACAGCAGACGTAGCAGTTGTTTTGCACAATCATAAATTAAATAAGGATTTCAATGTGAATTTCCGGATGGCAAAACTGTACAATGGGGAGTGGCAAATCAAAGAAATAACCAATTTTGTCGAATTTTTAACCGAAGTAGAAGAGGCAACGAAGCAGGCGGCGAAAGAAGCGGCAAATGAAGCGGTCCAGACAAAGAAAAAGCAGTAAAAAGCAAGGAGGAATCAGCATGGATTACGTTGAACTGATGGAAAAAGCCCGTCCCCGGCTGGGAGCGAACTGTAAAGGCTGCCTGATCTGTAACGGCCGGGCCTGCGGGAACAAGATGCCCGGGCCGGGTGCTAAGGGAATAGGGGATACGGCGATTCGCAATTATGAAAAATGGAAGGGAATCCGTATCAACATGGACACGCTGGTGGAACGGCAGCCTGTAGACATGAGCCTGGATTTTTTTGGCAAGCGTCTCAAATATCCGATTATTGCCGGTCCGGTAGGGTTGGTTGCTGTCCATTACAGTGATGCCTATACGGATACGACTTATAATGACGTGCTGGTTTCCGGCTGCGCTGCCGAAGGAATCGTTGCCATGACCGGCGACGGGGCGGATGCTACGGTTATGCAATCGGCCTGCGTCGCCATAAAAAATGCCGGCGGCATGGGGATCCCTACGGTAAAACCCTGGGGCCCTGAAACCCTGGAGGAAAAATTTGCCTGTGTGAAGGACAGCGGTGCTTTTGCCTGTGCCATGGACGTGGACGGGGCCGGCCTGCCGTTTTTGAAGAAACTGAACACTTCTGCCGGTTCCAAGTCTGAGGGCGAGCTGGCGGACATCATCCGCAACGCCGGTGTGCCGTTTATCGTGAAGGGCATCATGACGGTCAAAGGCGCGCTGAAGGCGAAACGCGCCGGTGCTTCTGCCATTGTGGTATCCAACCACGGGGGCCGGGTGCTGGATCAGTGCCCCGCTACGGCCGAAGTACTGCCGGAAATCGTGGACGCGGTGCAGGGTGATATGAAGATCCTGGTGGACGGAGGCATCCGTTCCGGTGTGGATATCTTCAAGGCACTGGCCATCGGGGCGGACGCGGTCATCATTGCCCGGCCTTATGTAACAGCGGTATACGGAGCCGGCGCGGAAGGGATTCATGTGCTGACGCAAAAGCTGGCTGCAGAACTGGAAGATACCATGGAAATGTGCGGCGCCCATACCCTGGCGGAAATTACAAGGGACATGGTAAGGCTGTAAGAAAGAAATCTCTCCGGTTTATTTGGACCGGGCGCTAAATGAAAGAGGGGGGAATGTCTCATGGATCTTACAAAAACGGCTGAAGCGTTGAAAAAACGGGGCTACGAGGTCAGTTGTTTTGCTACAGCGGAGGAAGCGGCTGAATATCTGAACGGGAAGATTGACGGTATGACGGTGGGCTTTGGTGATTCAGAAACATTGTTGCAGATGCATCTGTTTGAAAAACTGCAAAGCCATAACGATGTGTATCATCCAAAATACCCGAGGGAGGGGAAAGGCTTTTATTCTACCGCGAGGGACTGCCTCACTACGGAAATATTCCTGTTGTCTGCCAATGGGCTGGCAGAAACCGGGGAAATTGTGAACATTGACGGGACGGGCAACCGAATCGCCGGTTCCCTGTATGGACATAAAAAGGTGTATTTTGTCATCAGCCGCAATAAAATCTGTCCCACATTGGAAGAAGCGGCATTCCGCGCGCGGAATGTGGCGGCGCCGATGAATGCGAAACGCCATGGATATAAAACACCCTGTGCTTTTAAGATGGATCACTGCTATGACTGCCGGAGCCCGCAGCGTATTTGCAGTGCCCAGACTATTTACTGGCGCAAGATGAACCATATGGATATGGAAGTAGTGTTGATTGACGAGGACATGGGATACTGACAGTTGGTTGTCAGATATAAATTAAAGAGATATCGGATTTTGGTCCGGTATCTCTTTATTTTGTAACATTCGACACAGTTAGACCAAAATAATAATTATTTTTTAAAAAAGTTGAATTTTTATTTGACATTGTTCTTTTCCTCTGCTATTTTTAAACACAAGTTAAATACTATGATTTGGC
>DOSQ01000093.1:3722-4751 GCA_003512125.1 Acidaminococcaceae bacterium | reverse complement strand
CGCAGCAGTAGTCGAACTCGATGCCTTGCCCGATGCGGTTGGGACCGCCGCCCAGGATCATGATCTTCTTCTTATCGGTAACCGGATTGTTATCCGGCGCGTTGTAAGTGGAATAGAAGTATGCGCTGTCCTGCGTGCCGCTGACATGGACGCCGTCCCAGGCCTCCACTACCCCGGCCTTTTCACGGGCATGGCGGATATCATCTTCGGAAACAGCAAGGATCTCACTGAGGTATTTATCGGAGAAGCCGTCCTTCTTGGCCTGCGCCAGGGCTTCCGCCGGCGGCACTGTACCTTTGTACTGCAACAGGGCTTCTTCCTCTTCCACCAGTTCCTTCATCTGTTCTACAAAATAATGTTTCACCCAGGTGATGTCGAAGATCTCATCTACCGTGGCGCCTTTGCGCAGGGCTTCATACATCTGGAAGTAACGCTCGGAAGAAGGTGTGCGCAGCAATGTCAGCAGTTCCTCTTTGGAAAGCTGGTCAAAGTTTTTCACGTGGCCCAGTCCGTAGCGTCCCTTTTCCAGAGAACGGATGGCTTTCTGGAAGGCTTCTTTATAATTTTTGCCGATGCTCATGACTTCGCCGACAGCCCGCATCTGGGTACCCAGCTTGTCATCCACACCTTTGAATTTTTCAAATGCCCAGCGGGCAAATTTCACAACAATATAATCTCCATCGGGCACGTACTTGTCCAGGGTGCCGTACTTGCCGCAGGGCAGGTCTTTCAGGGTGAGTCCGCTGGCCAGTTTGGCAGATACCAGCGCAATGGGGAAACCGGTAGCCTTGGATGCCAGCGCGGAGGAACGGGAGGTTCGGGGGTTGATCTCAATGACAATGATACGGCCGTCTTTCGGATTCCGGGCAAACTGTACGTTGGTGCCACCGATGACGCCGATATGTTCTACGATTTTATAAGCCTGACGCTGCAGTTCCTGCTGCACATCTTCCGGAATGGTCAGCATGGGCGCGGTGCAGAAGGAGTCGCCCGTATGCACGCCAACCGGGTCCACGTTCTCGATGAAGC
>DOSQ01000093.1:0-3668 GCA_003512125.1 Acidaminococcaceae bacterium | reverse complement strand
GTGATCATGTTGTTGTCCTTGTCACGCACTACTTCCAGTTCCAGTTCTTCCCAGCCCAGAATGGATTCTTCTACCAGCACCTGGCCAATGATACTGGCCTGCAGACCTCTGGCACAGACCGTTTTCAGTTCTTCTTTGTTATAAACCAGACCGCCGCCGGCGCCGCCCATGGTATAGGCCGGGCGCAGCACTACGGGATACCCTAATTCATCCGCAATGGCCAGAGCTTCTTCCACACTGTAGGAAACCTCACTGCGGGCCATGCCGATGCCCAGCTTGTTCATGGTTTCCTTGAACTCGATGCGGTCTTCGCCCCGTTCGATGGCGTCCACCTGCACACCGATGACTTTTACGCCGTATTTGTCCAACACACCGGCTTTGTACAGCTCAGCGCACAGATTCAGGCCGGACTGTCCGCCTAAGTTCGGCAGCAGCGCGTCCGGACGTTCTTTCGCGATAATCTGTTCCACCCGCTCCACATTCAACGGTTCGATATAGGTTTTATCCGCCATTTCCGGATCTGTCATAATGGTGGCCGGATTGGAATTCACCAACACGATCTCATAGCCCAGGCTCCGCAGTGCCTTGCACGCCTGGGTGCCGGAATAGTCAAACTCACAGGCCTGCCCGATTACGATTGGACCGGAGCCGATGATCATTACTTTATGGATGTCTGTTCTCTGTGCCATACTTATCTCCCCTGTACATATAATCAGCCGTATAAGAGCCTGCCTATACAGCCGTAAAAAAACATGCCTGAATAAAAACCGTATTTCCTATTTTTATTCTAATGGATATTTTACCATACTTCGCCCCCAAAAATACAGAGCAAGCTGATTTTTTTTTAAGGAACAACTGATTAAGCCAATTGAAAATGAATACCACATGACCGGAATTCTTTCTGCAAAATCCGGCGCGCCTCTGCTACGCAAAAAGTGCGGCAAAACTGTCAGCCGCACTTTTCCATTTCACTATATTATTTTAGCCCTTCTTTGCATTTGGTCAGGGCTACCGTCCCTGAACGGGTAATTTCTACAATTTTAATGTGGTTGATATTTTCCAGGAATATCTGGGCACGTTCTGGTGTATCACAGATCTGGATGGTCATCATGTTGTTGCCCATATCAATAATAGAAGCATTCATGACGGAACAGTTATCAATAATGTCCCGCCGGTTATCCCGGGTATATTTCACTTTGATCAGCATCAGTTCCCGGCAGACCGCTTCCTGTTCATCAAATGTTTTGACTTTAATTACGTCAATTTTTTTATTCAGCTGTTTTTCAATCTGCTCCTGGGTGTGATCATCCCCAGTACTCACAATCGTCATGTTGGAGATAGCGTTATCTTCCGTTTCGCCAACTGCCAGAGAGTCAATGTTGAAGCAGCGTCTCCAGAACAGACCGGAAACCTTACAGAGCACACCAGACTGGTTTTTTACTAATACATTATAAATTCGTTTCATGTCAGGCCACCTCGTTCGGATCTACATCGCACTGGAGTAATACAGATTCATCGTTTTCCAGGAACGCCTGGATGGTTTCAGCCATCTTCGATTCTTCGTTCAGGTACAGGAATTTCATCCCGTACGCCGCGGCGATGGACTCCAGTTCCGGACTTCCGGTCAGGTCGATGACGGAGAATCTGTCTTTATACGTGAAATGCTGGTACTGGCGTACCAGGCCCAGTACATTGTTACGTATCACCGCAATCTTCACCGGCACATTATACTGCCGCATGGTTCCCAGTTCCATCATACACATCTGGAAGGCGCCGTCACCGCAGACAGCCACGACCTGACGGGACGGGTCGGCCAGCTTGGCGCCCATGGCCGCCGGTACGGAATACCCCATGCAGCCCATGCCGCCTGTAGTAAAGAAACGTCCTTCCCGGATGATGCAGTTAGCGCAGGACCAGAGCTGGTTCTGGCCAACATCTGCCACATAAACTGCATTTTTCTGCATGGCGTCCGACAATGCATGGATAAAATGCGTGGGATCCACGGTGCCCGGCGTGATTACCAGATCTGCCTTAGCCTTTTTGGCTTCTTCCGCTTCTTTCCGGTAACCTGCCAGACAGTCCAGCCATTCCCGGGTTGCCGGGCGGATATCTTCTTTGTCCAGTTCCATGAACACATTCTTCAGATCGCCTACCAGCGGGATGGTCGGCCCTGCATTCTTCCCGATCTCTGCCGGGTCCACGTCGATATGTACCAGAATCTTATTGGTACTGATCTCATCCGGACGGGCAATGGAACGGTCCGCCACCCGGGCGCCGGCCATCAGGATCATATCGGCCTGGTTCATGGCCCGGTTCCCATAGGCCTGCCCGTTGTTGCCTACCATACCAAAAAACATGGGGTGCTCTGTAGGCATGGTCCCCAAACCCATCATAGTAGAAACAACAGGTATCTGATGCCTTTCCGCAAAGGTACGGATCACATCCGCCGCACCGCTTAAATGGGCTCCGCCGCCGGTGCAGATCAGGGGGCGTTTCGCCTTTTTCAACTCCCGCACCACTTTGTCTATCTGTTTGGCATTCCCTTTCACCGTCGGTTTATAAGACGGCATGGAAATAGTTTCCGGGTATTCCAGTTTGCTGATCTTCTGATTTTGAATATCAATGGGAAAATCGATCAGTACCGGCCCCTTCCGTCCGGTACTGGCTATGTAAAATGCTTCTTTCACAATATGGGGTACATCTTCCGCATTGCGGACAATGTAACTGTATTTTACAAACGATTCGCAGGCGCCGGAAATATCCGCTTCCTGAAACACATCGCTGCCCATCAGCCGGCTGTCTACCTGACCTGTGATCACCACCAGCGGAATGCTGTCCGCATACGCAGTGGCAATGCCGGTAATTACATTGGTAGCGCCGGGACCGCTGGTAACTGCTACCACGCCAACCTTTCCCGTCAGACGGGCATAGCCGCTGGCCGCATGAGCCGCATGCTGCTCATGACGCACCAGAACTGTTTTGATCTTTGAATTCAGAATACTGTTGTAAAATGGACAGATCGCTACCCCGGGATAGCCAAATACATACTCTGTGTTTTCCATTTCCAGACACTTTACAATTGCGTCCGCTCCGTTCATGTTTTTCCCTCACTTTAATCCAAATTATCTTATGCCGGCGGCATATTTAAATTATGATAGCATAATTTAAAAACTATTGCACGAAAGCTTTACGATTTTTATAATTTTTTTAATATTTATATTAAATCTGTATCAAATATTATACTTTTATTAAAGACAATACGATAATCAGAGGGCCTTGCGCCGTGGAGACGGGTCCAGGTTGTCGTTATTTCGCAGTCTGGAACGCCTGTTGGACTATCTTTTCAAGATTTTCTGCTGAAAGAGCTCCCTGAACCCGGCCGATCACATTTCCCCTGCGGTCGATCAGGTATGTGGTAGGGATGGCCCGGATACCGTACGCTTCGAACAGCTTGCCCCCCTCGTCCATCAAAACAGGATAGGTATAGCCGTTTTTCTCCATAAACGCTTTGACGCCGTCCTTATCCGTTTCGCTGCCCAGCTCCGGCGCAGCCACGCCTAACACAATCACCGCATCCCTGCCTTCCTGCGACGAGCGTTCATACAGTTTCTGAATATCCGGCATTTCGGCCCGGCAGGGCGGACACCAGGTCGCCCAGAAATTCAGGA
>DOSQ01000015.1:3256-3977 GCA_003512125.1 Acidaminococcaceae bacterium | reverse complement strand
GTTTTTCCCCCGACTGCGCGATAGTGCTTCACAGCCCGAAAGCCTGCGGACAGATCATCCGGGAAAAAGACGGCTATGTGATGCGCCGTTACACCCCCGGTGAAAGCCGTCCGGCTCCCATTTTTACTTCCAACATTTCCGGCAAGGACGCCATCTTTGGCGCCCAGAACCAGCTGGAAGAGTGCCTGGTCAGTGTAATCCAGTCCTGCTCTCCCAAGTATATATTTGTTGGCAGTTCCTGTGTGGTGGGTGTAATTGGCGACGACGTAGCCGCTGTCTGTGATAAAGTCAGCAGGCAATACGGCATCCCCATCTTTGCCATCCCCTGCTGCGGTTTCATGAACGGAGGCTACGAAGCCGGCATGATGGCCGCCGGACGTTTCTTGATCGATGCCTTTGTCACGTCCGGGAAAAATCAGGGTAACGAAGTTATCCTCTGCGGCATCCTTGACAAGACCAACAACTACGAATACGAATTCATTTGCGAAATTCTGTCCATGTGGAATATAAAAATCAATGCTGTTTTCCCCGGTTATACCAGCGTCCGGCAAATGGAAGAGCTGAACAAAAGCCGCGCCATCCTGTTGTGCGGTTCCTATACAAAAATCGCAACTCCCTACTGTAAAATTGCCGAATATCTCGGTCAAAAGCTGCACATCCCTGTCATCACTACACCGGATCCGATCGGTTATCAAAAATCAATGGACTGGCTTGCCAAAGT
>DOSQ01000015.1:0-3111 GCA_003512125.1 Acidaminococcaceae bacterium | reverse complement strand
TCTTGCAAACAAAACGGCCGTCCTCTATTTTCCCGCCCTTCCTAAAATCCCTGTGTACTTAGACTGGCTCATTGAATTTGCCAGACTGACCGGTATCATTATGAAAGGAATCTGTGTCCACGTAACAGAAGAAACTCCCACCTATGCCACAGTCGAAGAAGTAACCTCTCCTCTTCTGCAGTTGGGCCTGCCTCTTTGCGATAAAAACGCATTACCGGATGCAGATTTTGTATTTACCATCGGGAGGAAGAAGAACGCGCCGGACAATCACATTTCCCTTCCGTATATTCATCCCCCCTTCGGCGTCCGGGGTTTTCGCGATTTTGCAGAATTGCTGTTCCGTTGCGAACGGAAACAGTATCATACGAAAGCCTTACAGTTTGCGCCACTTACCCCTGGCGACAGAAGGGAGTTGCTATGAATAATAAATATATGTCCGTACACTGCGAAACTAACCATTGTGCATTGACCGGTGCAACCAGTTTTTTCTGCGCAATTAAAGACGCTGCTGTACTTATCAACGGTTCCCGCTTCTGCTTTAAGCAGATGCTCCACTATTTGGAAAAATCTTTTGCAGAGCCCGTCCGTCCCCGTCTGTTCTGCACAGAACTGCAGGAAGAAAGCATCATCTTCGGCACGGAGAATCTGTTAGAACGGGAACTCAAAAAAATTAAGGACAGAAGAAATCCTTCCGTCCTGTTTATCCAAAATAATTGCGCCGCCAGTCTGATCGGCGACGACATAGCTTCAATCGCCCAACGCTTCAGTTTTTCCTGCCCGATTGTCGTACTGGATTCCGGCGGGCTGGAAGGCTGTTTTTACGAAGGATGGCGCCAGGCAGCCCGGGCATTTTTCCAGGCAATCCCCATTAAAAATACGCCCCCAGGCCAACGCTCCATAAATGTGCTGGGCGTTTCCGACAGTCTGTTTAATTTTACAAATGATAAAAAAGAAATTGCGGCCCTGTTACAGGCAGGCGGCATCCACACCGTCAACTTTGTAGGCAGCGCTATGACCCTGGACAGCCTGCAGCAATTGCGCTCCGCCGCCCTGAATGTTGTAATCTGCCCGGAACTGGGAAAAGAACTGGCGGAACTTTTATATGAAAAATACCAGACTCCCTATCTGATTACATTGCCGCCCTATGGTTTGGAAGGTTCGGAACGGTGGCTGCTGCAAATTATGGAGGCCCTGCATTGTTCAGATCCGGAAAAGCAATCTGTATGCGAATTTTTTGCTGAGCAGAAAAAAGAAATAAAAACAGAAACAGGAAAACTGCGCAAAATTTTCGGCGACCTGTGGATATCAGAAATCAATCTGGCCGGTTCCTACTCCGCCGTGTATGGCATTGGGGAAGCCCTGCGTACGGAACTGGCAAACTATGAAACCATGAACCTGTTCCTATATGACGACGGGCCGGACTACCTTTTCCTTGACAATACAAAGCAATATCAGCGTCATCGAAATTTTGATCCGCAGATGATTGGAAAACACAAAGACTGGATTCTGTTTTCCAGTTCCGCAGAGCATGCACAGATGGTGCAGCAAACAAAACAGGATAAAAATAATTTCTGCTGTATCGCATATCCTTGTTTTGATTCCGCAGTTTTCCAGCCCTATATGGGTATCAATGGCTGCCGGAACCTGCTGCGTTTTTTATGGCAATGTTATATTGATAATCTGCGTAATTAACCACTGACTTTCGCTGCTATTGCAATACAGTTTCCTTATGGAAAGCGGCAACACCAGTTATATATTTACATAGATACAGCCTGCGGTTAAGCAGGCTGTTTTTTTGTTCCACATCCCTACTCAGTAAACAGTTCCGGGTAGGCCCCTTTTGCAATGGCGGTCACCGCGTCGCCGAAATGCTGGGAATTGGCGATTCTGTAGCGAGCTTTCAAAAAGATAAACTTTTTATCTTTGACAGCTTTCACATCTTTTAGCGCTTCATCTTTTAAAATGCTCCTGGCTGTTGCCTTTCCGTATTCATTTTCAGGTCCTTCATCCGTAACGATAAAAATGTCCGGATTCACTTTTATAATCTGTTCATCGCTGATCTTCGCCGCATATTCTATTCCTGCCACAGCTCCGCCGTTAATTACGCCGCTTTCCACACAAAGCTGATGGAAAACTCCTGTAGAACTGCCGGAAGCGCCCAGGCTTGAAAAGCCAATGACCCTTTTGCGTTTCTCCTGAGGAATTTTCGCGACACGTTTTTTAACCGCTTCAATCTTCCGGTCCAATTCCCGGATCATAGCGTTACCCCGTTCCTGTTCGCCTGCCGTGATGCTCATGTTCCGGATCCGGTTCCGCACCATCTCCAGCGTCACCGGCGTTTCCATGCGGTACACCTTAATCCCCATTTTAGAAAGAGTATCCGCCATGGCCTGGTTTGTTTTAATCTGCATGAATACAAGATCCGGATGCTGGGCAACAATAGTTTCAATGGAAGCCCTGTCCGGAATTGTATTTTTGACTTTGGCCGCCTCTTCCGCAATCAGGGAGTATTCCTTATTCCGGTTTGATTCGGATATTGCCGCTATATGTTCCGGAGTAACAAGTTCAACCAAAATTTCTTCAATATTTCCCGTAGTCCCAATAATCCTTTTGGGCTTTTCCGTAAAGTGAAGGGTATAACCGAAATCATCCTTCACGTTATAACCGTTTGTTGCAGCATCTTTTGTTTTTTCCTGTCTACAACCGCAAAAAAATAGAGTTACGATAATAAAAACCAAAAATAAAAAGATTAAACTGCTTTTATTCTTAATATAATTATTCATCATTTTCCTGCATAATACTTTTCATAAAAAGCGACATACCGTTTCATACATGCCGCAGCTTTTTCCAAATCTGCCTGATCCGGATGGGTTGATGCCTCAGCCCATCTCTTTCTGCTTTCAACAGTAGGCGCATGGGGATGACCCACCGGCCGTTTTTCCATAGTCTCAATCAATTTAGGATCTATGGCGCCGCGGATGGATAGACCTCCTAACACACTGTTTGATTCTTTCAGCCATTTGCCGGCATTAGCGAAACAGCCCAGGGCATGATCAGACATCGGATCTGCGCCCAGGGTCTGGAAAAGCACGATGCGTTTTCCTTCAAGTT
>DOSQ01000104.1:3655-5175 GCA_003512125.1 Acidaminococcaceae bacterium | reverse complement strand
AGGCTTACCTTTTCTTGACCGGTACAGTATCTTGTCTACACAAAAGATTACGCAAAGGATTCTGACATAATCTGCCTGCCGGTTTACATGACGCCGTTTATTTGACTTAACCCGCCTGAAGTCCCCGCCTCTATAGGTTGGGGAGGAAGGCGCGCACGGAAAGAAGAGATGTGGATTTAGGTTTGTCTTCCGCCGCCACAGAACACTCACAGCTATCCCTTACGGGGCAGCAGCTGTTTTATAGGGACAGGGACAAAAAACGTTGTTTTCTGCGGCTGCGTATGGTAAAATAATATGATGTTTTTGAGCAGTATCAGGAGGCTTTTATGATTGCGATTCGTGACCGGGTACGCTTTGAAGAAACGGACCTTATGGCGGTGGTGTACCACTCCCGTTACCTTCCCTGGCTGGAAATGGGGCGCGTGGCGTACCTGCGCGCCTGCGGTGTGGACCTGAACCGTATGATGGATGACGGTATCCTGTTTCCCATACGGGAAATTAATGTAAAATACAAACGTTCCGCCCGCTTTGACGATGAATACGAAGTACAGACATCCATGCAGGAGTTTAACCGGGCCAAGATGGTTTTTGCCTATAAAGTGATCAACGTGAAGGACGGAAAGGTCTTTGTGGAGGGAACCACGACCAATGTGTTCACGGATAAAAACGGAAAGATCGTACGGCTTCCTGCAGAATGGTTTGACAGGATCGATGCGGCCTACCAAAAAGAAAAAGCCGGAGAGATTTAGTTGTTACGGCGCTTCGTCAAAGATAAAATGATGAAGTGTGTAAGTAGTAACTAATTTAACAAAACAAAAAAGCTAATTATATCAGAGGTGTGTGTATTCATGGACTATGAAATTATACCGGTGCCGACGCGGATCCTCACGTCCCGGGATAATATTGTGGAAGCAATTAAAGAGTATGGGAAAGGGAAGTACGGGCCCGATGATGTGATCTGCGCGGCAGAAAGCGTGGTGGCGATCACCCAGGGCATGGCCATGCGGTGTGAAGAGTTCAAACCGGGTTTTCTGGCCAAAACGCTGTGTCATTTCTTTCCGTCTTACGGCAGCATCAGCGGCTGGTACTGCATGCAGGCCCTTATCGATACGGAAAGCAACGCAAAAGTATTGTGGGCCTTTATCGTAGGCGCCGTAACCAAGCTGCTGGGGAAAAAAGGCGTGTTCTATCAGATGGCAGGCTACCAGGCACGGCTTATTGATGACGTGACCGGGACCATGCCGCCTTACGACAAGCACATTGTCTACGGGCCGAAGGAACCCTTCAAAGTCGTGAAGGAAATGAAGGAAGCCTGCGGCGTTTACGGCGCGGTCATTGCTGACGTAAACGATCTGAAGCGGGCAGCCATCATCGGCTGGACCGACGGGGTGGATCCGGACAAGGTATCCAGGATCCTGATCGACAATCCCTTTGGCAATGCCAGCCAGAAAACGCCGATCTGTATTATTAAAAATTACCGCAGGGCATAAGGGGGACAGAACATGATAGTAGTAGGCATT
>DOSQ01000104.1:413-3590 GCA_003512125.1 Acidaminococcaceae bacterium | reverse complement strand
CTGGTACTGATCGTACTGGTGATCCTGTTTACGCTGCAGCTGATCTCCAAACATGCCGCATCGGACAAGCTGCTGGTTTTTTATAAGGAAAAGCGGACACCGGCAAAGCTGCTGTCCAATACGAAAGAGAAAATCGAATTCAGCGTGGATGTACCGTATGAAAACAAAAGCCGTGATGAAGGAATCTTTCTGGACGCCTTTGTCCGTATCTATCTGCCGGATGAGCAGTACAACGGCGCATTGTTGCGGGGCAGGGTGAACCATCCGGCCGCGCCCCGTACCGATGATTACTTTGAAGCGCGTCTGGTGCCTCCGGGAGAAAAGGGACATCTGACCGTGACTTTCGAGGTGACCCCGCGCAACGGCAAAAAGACTGCCGAAGAAGCGCTGCTGGGTATGCCGGACGTGGAATTTGCCCTGTACGTGGAACGGCGGGGCCGTATGGAACTGTTCCACAACAAAGAAAACATTCTGCTTATGAAAGAAGAACTGCAGAATATGCTATAACAGAGTGAAGTTTTTTGCTCATAAATAATGCTGTCAGGAAAAGAACTGAGCAATCCTGTACGGTTTTGCGAAGTATTTTCCTAAACTGCGAATTCATATTTTTATGCATGCAGGAGGAACCCGTGGAAACACTTGTAATTGCCACTTCCAATCCGGGGAAGCTGGATGAGTTTAAGGAAATGTTTAAAGAGCTGCCCATTACACTGAAATGCCTGGCAGACTACCCGCCGCTGCCACATCCCAACGAAAACGGCAGGACCTTTGCGGCCAATGCCAAGATCAAAGCGGCTTATTACGCAAAGAATTTAAAAGAGTTCTGCCTTGCCGACGACAGCGGCCTGGAAGTGAAGGCGCTGGACGGGGCGCCTGGTGTTCGCAGCGCCCGTTTTGCAGGCGAAGAAGCGACGGATAAAGAGAATAACGATCTGCTGTTGCAGCAGATGAAATTCCAGATCACCCGTACCTGCCGGTTCCGGTGCGCATTGGCGGTATCCAATCCCGGAGGCCGGATCATTGCGGAAACAGATGGCAGCTGTGAAGGGATGCTGCTCCACGAACCGCTGGGGGATAACGGTTTCGGTTACGACCCGCTGTTCTGGTCTACGGAACTGCACAAAGGGCTTGGGGAAGCTACGGCGGACGAGAAAAACAAGATCAGCCATCGCGGTAAAGCGGTGAGCAAGCTGATCGCATCCTGGAAAAAGAACGAGAACAAAGGCGGAAAGCGGCCGGAAAGGCAGGGACGTAAATCCCGGCAGGACCAGCAGGCGACAGGGAAAGCGGAACAACGAAACGGAAAACCGAAACAGGATGTAAAATCACAGCCGGAACTGAAACCGGCCACAGAGGCAAACTGAGATCATGAAAATAGGAATCGTAAGCGATACCCACGGCAGCATGGCGGCAATTCGGAAAGTACTGGCTGCCGCGCCGCCGGTGGAATGCTGGATCCATTGCGGCGATTACGCCATGGACGCCAATGCGCTGCACAATCTGACCAATCAGACCGTGTACGCGGTATGCGGCAACTGTGATGTAATGCGCGGGCCGGTAGAAGCGAAGCCGGACTGCTTTATGGAAATGGAAGGGTTCAAACTCTGGGTCACCCACGGTCACCTGTATATGGGAGAAACGCGGCAGGTCAGCGAACTGGCCTGGTGGGGACAGAGTATGGAACAGGATATTGTTATTTTCGGGCACACGCATGTTCCCGTGTTTAAACAGGTCAGCGGCATCTGGCTGCTGAACCCCGGCAGCCCGTCCCGTCCCCGGGAAGGGACCCGCGCCGGTTTTGTCATCCTGACGCTGAACAAAGGACAGATGCCTGCGGTAGAGTTTCTGGAAGTGTAAATAATTATTATAAGGAGGGATCATCCACATGAGAGACATCGACGTAAAAGAAGTGACCCGGGCAGTCGCGGAATGCTGCATTGATTCCTGCAACAACCTGCCGGAAGGAGTACTGAAAAAACTGGAAGCCGCCCGGAAGGAAGAGATTTCCCCGTTAGGCTGCCAGGTGCTGGACACCATCATTGAAAACGCAAAGCTGGCTAACAAAAAGCAGGTGCCCCTGTGCCAGGATACCGGGCTCACCGTTGTCTATATCGATATCGGGCAGGAAGTGCATTTTACCGGCGGCGATCTGTGGGACGCCATCCATGCCGGTGTGGCGAAAGGCTACACGGAAGGCTATCTGCGGAAATCGTCCGTGGATGATCCTGTTTTCCTGCGTAAGAATACACAGGACAACACTCCTGCCATTATCCACTGCCGTATCGTGCCGGGGGATAAGGTGCATCTGGTTGTGCTACCTAAAGGCTGCGGCAGCGAAAACATGTCCCAGCTGCGGATGCTGAAACCGGCTGACGGGCTGGAAGGCATCATTGATTTCGTACTGGAAGCGGTACGGACTGCCGGTCCCAATCCCTGCCCGCCGGTCACGGTCGGTGTAGGTGTGGGCGGTAACGCGGAAAAAGCTACGGAGCTGGCCAAATATGCCCTGGCCCGCAAGATCGGCGAACACAATGCCAATCCCCAGTATGCCAAACTGGAAGACGACCTGCTGGAACTGGTGAACAGGACCGGCGTAGGCCCTGCCGGTTTGGGTGGCAGGACCACGGCTCTGGCCGTCAATGTGGAATACGCCCCGACTCATATCGGCGGCATGCCCTGCGCAGTCATCTTTAACTGTCATGCGGCCCGCCGTTCCGAAGCGACCCTTTGAGCAGGAGGTATCATCATGAGTGAGATCAAATATATTACGACCCCGTTGACTGAAGAAACTGTAAAAAATCTGAAGGCCGGTGACTTTGTACGGATCACAGGCCCCATCTATACCGCCCGGGATGCTGCCCACAAGCGCATGTACGAAGCGCTGGGCCGGGGCGAAGCGCTGCCCTTTGACGTAAAAGGAAACGTGATTTATTACGTCGGTCCTTCTCCCACCAAACCGGGCGAGGTTGTGGGAAGCGCCGGCCCCACCACAAGCGGCCGTATGGACAAATACACGCCCACGATGATCGAACAGGGCATGAAAGGCATGATTGGCAAAGGCTTCCGCAACGAAGCGGTCGTCGAAGCCTGCAAAAAACACCATGCGGTGTACTTCGTGGCCATCGGAGGAGCCGCGGCGGTCATCTCCCAGTCCATCCGCAGCGAAGAAATGGTAGC
>DOSQ01000104.1:0-318 GCA_003512125.1 Acidaminococcaceae bacterium | reverse complement strand
TGGTGGATTTCCCTGCCATCGTGGGTATCGATATCGAAGGCAACGATGTGTATAAGCAGGAAATCGCAAAATACGCAGAAATACTGAAATAAGATAACAAGCGCCGCTGTCCTGTGATTCATCACAATGGCAGCGGCGTTCTTGAAAATCAGCAGAGTTGGAGGTGTGCTTTTTGCACCAGGCAGAGAAGTTTGTAAAGCAAATTGCGGAACAGATCGGCCGCCCTGCGTACATGCAGGAGTTTTTAAAGCAGGGCAGGGATAAACAGGCGATTGAAGAAGTGGCAAAAAAGCTGAAACAGTTTACGGAAAACATGTC
>DOSQ01000123.1 GCA_003512125.1 Acidaminococcaceae bacterium | reverse complement strand
TCCGATGAAGCTTCCATCACCATATAATTATTCGTTTCCGGCTGGGGCGCAATGGCAATGTCCAGAGAATGACGTCTCCACAGGTTTGGATACCGCACATCCCCTGCTACCCCGGTGAGGATATACAGCGGGCCTTTTGTGCCCCTCTTAAAATTATAAATATGTCCCCGGTTCCGGTAGGTATGCAGATGGGCAGTCAGCACCACATCCACGTTATATTTGTCGAACAATGGCATAAAGGTTTTCCCTTCTTCGGAAAAGCCTTCTTCTCTTGGTGTTTTACGGGTCAGGAAGCCATACTGCAACACATCTTTGTGCATCAGCACCACATTCCATTTTTTCTTTGTTTTTTCCATGTCCGCTTTAAACCAGGCCAGCTGGTCCTGCAGCAGTCCGGGTTGGAATTCTTCCATCTCCCGCATCTGGGTATTCAGCACAACATAATGCACATCACCGTAATCAAACGAATAAAACTGGTTTTTGTAGGATTCCGGTACTCCCCCCGGCAGTTGGAAATAATGCAGATATGCCTGGGGCATCCGCACTTTCCAGTCCATGGTGTAAGTTTCGTGATTACCCATAACAGTCGCCGCGGGAATCCGGGTGATCATGGGCTCGATACGGGTAAACCATTCGTTCCACTGGTAAGCGTGTTCGCCGTTGTCCACCAGATCTCCCATAGTGATGAAGAATTGCGCGTCCCTGTTGCGCTGCCAGGCCGGCATGGCCACATCTTCCCAGGCTTTATACTTGGCGCTCTGGCTGTCCGGAAAAATCAGCGCTTTGTAGTAGTTGTTGCTGTTTGCCGTGTTCAGGCCGTACCATTGACTGCGCCTATTTTCATACCCCAGGCGGTATTCATATTCCGTACCGGGTTGCAGATTTTGCAGAACCACCGTATGGACGAAGGTAGTCTTTCCGTTGTCGGTAAACCTATCGTTGATGTATTCCTTTTGCGTTTGAAGGGCTGCATTCTTATCCTTTGTTACCCGATATTCCACGAAGGCATCCTTATTCTCCGCTTCCGACTGCCACATAATCGTACGCGACGAAGTACTGTCTGCCGTAATCACCTGCCGGAGATTAAACGCATCCGCTTTCGCTAAGGCAGTATAACGCTCCGCACTCTTGCCGGAGTCCATTTTATTCGCTCCGTTCCCGCAGCCAAGGAGCAACACGCCGAACACAAGCGCTAACATACTAAATGCCAGCGCCAGCAAAACTGTCATTAAAGTCTTATAGAATCCTTTGCTCTGTTTCACACGAATCACCGTTTAACTATGAATTGATAATTTTTTATTTCTTCTTCCCCGCAATGCCGCGCTTGATGATGTTCTCCCCGAATTTGCTTTTCAGGTTGTCAACAGCCCGGTTACGCTTCTGCATCCGCTCATCGTCCTCAAAAGCCAGCACCGGCTCATCCTCCGGACGGAACAAATTGCTTACTGACACGCCTAACAGCCGCACGCCCGGCTTCACATTGATCTTCCGCAACATCTGCTCTGCCAAAAAGAAAATGTCCTCATCCCAGGCAATCAGCCTGTCGCCGGTGGAACTGCGGGTAATCATACGAAAATCCGCAAACTTCACTTTCAGCGTCACCGTGTGTCCTGCGAGATGCTCCCGTCGCAGACGCCAGCCAACCTGCTCGCACAGATCCAGCACTGCCTCCCTGCAGGAATCCATGTCCGTAAGATCCCTGTCAAAAGTAGTTTCCCTGCCGATGGATTTTGCTCCTTCTTCATTGATAACCGGCCTGTCGTCCAACCCCAGAGCCAAGCGTTTCACCTGCTCTGCATTTACGCCAAATACCTTATGCAATAGTCCGACATCCGCTACGGCCAACTGCCCTATCGTTTCAATACCAAATTGCTTCAGATTCTCTTCCGCGCTGCGACCGATGCCGAAAATTTTGGTAACAGGCAAAGGAGCCAACAGTCCGGCAGCCTCTTCCGGTGTAATTCTCACAAAACCGTGAGGCTTGCGCATATCTGATGCCAGTTTGGCCAAAAATTTGTTGGGAGCCAGCCCTACAGACGCGCTGAGTTTCAGTTCCTCCTGTATCCTGTTCTGCACCTGATGGGCAATAGCTTCCGCCCCGCCCAGCCGTTCCATGCCCGTTAGATCCAAAAAGGCTTCATCGATGGAAAGCTGTTCCACCAGCGGTGATGTTTCCCGGAAAATCCCCATAATCTTTGCCGACATTTCGGCATAGCGGTCCATGCGTACCGGTACGAAAACCCCCTGGGGACACAGCCGTTTCGCCTCAAACAGCGGCATGGCGGAATGTACACCGAATTTACGGGCCTCATAAGAGCAGGTGGAAACTACGCCCCGGGCAGAACGTCCTCCCACAATGACCGGCAGTCCTTTCAATCCGGGATTATCCAATACTTCTACCGAGGCATAAAACGCATCCATGTCTACGTGCATGATCCAACGCTGATGAACTGACTGCAGCATAATCCTCTGTCCCAAACCAATATACACAACAATGTTATAACGGAAACGATAGCTAAATGATTCTCTTACGATAATCGCTGCTTACTCTTCAATATAATTCCGTAATACGCCGATTCCTTCGATTTCACATTCCACCACATCGCCGGGTTTTAAGAATGTAGGCGGCTTCATACCCATGCCTACCCCCGCCGGGGTACCGGTTGCGATAACCGTTCCGGTTTTCAGCGTCATCCCTTCGCTCAACATGACGATAATATCCGTGATGCCGGTAATCAGGTTAGCCGTACTGGAATCCTGCCGCACCTCCCCGTTCACCCGGCAGGAGATCCGCAGTTTTGGCGGAAATGCAAACTCATCTGCGGAAACGATACAGGGACCCATGGGGGTGAAACCGTCCAGACTTTTACCAAAGTACCACTGCTTGTGTCTCGTCTGCAGATTCCGGGCGCTTACATCGTTGACGATGGTGTAGCCGAAAATATAGTCCTGCACATCTTCCCGCTTCACATTCTTTGCATCTTTACCGATTACAACGCCCAATTCACACTCATAATCCAGGGAATCCACCAGCCCTGTGTAAGCAGGAATAGGTGCATCCGTTCCCTGGGAATAACAGACCCGTTTGGAAAAGAAAATAGGATACGGACGCTCCCCGCCGAAACTCTCTTTGGAAAACCGTTCCGCTTCTTCCGCATGGGCCGTGTAGTTGATGCCCAGACAAAGCACGTCCTGTTTCGGGTGCGGTATAGGTGAAAGCGATGTTACGTCACCGACAGAAATTTTTTGTGCATCTTCCGGAAAAGTCGCAACGTTTCCAGCCGCAATCAGCGCGTTCATATCTGCAAAAGTTTCTAATACAAACAGTTCTTTTCCATCCTGACTGGCGGCCACCCTTTCTTCCCCATTGACCATAACTGTGTAATAACGCATAGATTTCCCCCCACAATCCCTTTTATTTACTTTGATCAGTTCGTATTCCCTGGTACCCATACCGATTTTTTCCGCATGCTCCAGGGTTTCTTTCCAGTGTACATGCGGATTGCTGTCCATGAAGTGGTCATGGTAATGCTTCCAGTCAGGTTTTGCCAGGTTATCGCTGAGCTGGCTGTTGGGCATGGGCGCTGTTTTCTGACAGGCGTCTACGCAGGCCTGGTCCAGGGCCACCGGATCAAAGGAAGCAAACATGCCGATATTCGGCAGAATAGCCGCATCGTTGTCGCCATGGCAGTCACAGTTAGGGGAAATATCCATGGCCAGGTTGATATGGAAGCAGGGGCGGTTCTGGCACACCGCCTGGGCGTATTCCGCCATCTTGCAGTCCAGTTTGTCGCCGGCATCCCATTCGTCATTGCTGATGGCATTGAACGTACAGGCTCCGATGCAACGACCGCAGCCTTTGCAGATATTCTTGTCGATATGGGCCTTGTTGTTTTCATAGGAAATGGCATTGGATCCACATTCCTTAGCGCAACGGCGGCAACCCCGGCACAATGCTTCATCCACAACGACTTTACCGGAAGAGTGCTGTTCCATTTTACCGGCGCGGCTGCCGCAACCCATGCCGATATTTTTCAGCGCGCCGCCAAAACCGGTCATTTCATGCCCCTTAAAATGGGCCAGGCTGATAAACACATCCGC
>DOSQ01000151.1 GCA_003512125.1 Acidaminococcaceae bacterium | reverse complement strand
AAACAGCCGCAGAAAAATCTACGGCTGTTAGAAAAATGCGAATATAGTGCATTGCCCCAATTCCGCGCAGAATGCCAATCATCCCTTCTGCAGCAATGTCATTGACAATTCTTCATAGATGTTTTTACTGTTCATTTAAACTCTCCCGGCTATCTATAGTCGCAATATTCCCAGTGGTCGTTTATAACACCGATCCCCTGAAGGTAGGAATAGATTATGACAGGCCCTGCAAACTTAAACCCCCGCTTCTTCAGATCCTTGCTGACTTTCTCAGAAAGCGCGTCCTTTGCAGGCATATCTTTCCCGTCCAGCAGATGATGGTCGATTACCTTGCCGTCTGTGAACCCCCAAATGTATGTGTTGAAACTGCCAAACTCTTCCTGTACCTGCAGGAACGCCCTCGCATTGACGATGGCCGCTCTCAGCTTCTGCCGGTTACGGATAATACCGGGATCCTGCATCAGTTCTTCCAACTTTGCATCGTCATAGTTTGCTACAATTTCAGGATCAAAACCGTCAAATGCTTTCCTGAAGTTGTCCTCTTTATTCAGAATAAGATTCCAGCTCACACCGGCCTGCATCCCTTCCAGGACAAGCATGGCAAATAGTTCCCTGTCTCTGTGCTCGGGCTTACACCAGCGTGTATCGTGATATTCCAGAGCCTTTTCCGATACGTGATATTCTTTTGAGCCAAAACTGAAATTACATCTTTTCTTTTTCATATTGGTCCCTCAACAGATTCCCAGTAAATTCCCAGTTTCCCTCCGGATCATTTTTGTCTTATCGGGATCGTGATTTCACACGCATAATCTTTTGCATATGCCTGCTTCGTTTTCCTCAATTTCCAATAATCCTTCCAATAATCCCACCATTTCTTAACGGCAGTTTCTATTTCCTCTTCACTATATTTTCCTTTTTTACCTACAACCTCTATCTCGTCTCCGCCAACAATAAAGCCAACTTCACCACATCTGGCACATAGAAGATGTTTTGCGGTTGAAAGCGTTTCCAAACCATTGAAGTTTTTGACAGGTATTTTATTCTTATAGTCGTTTAGCAATGATGCAGCTTCTTTTATGTCATCAAACGCCAGATCATACGTATCGATTTGATAAAGAACCGCATCGTCATCCCGGAAATGGACGGGCCAGTCATTCTCACCTAAATTGTCCAGAAAGACCGCAAAGATATGGCGATAGAAGCGAACAGCTAAAACATCTGTGGTATGCGTTTCCTTATCCGGTTTTGATTCATCATAAAGCAACACATCACAAAACTCCAGCTGAACCATGTCATCATTTACATGCCAGCACCACCACGATCCTACTTCAGATATGGCATCCGCCAGTATGTTGAGTGTATTCAAATTCACAATACCCTCCGTCACTCTGTTAAACCACGATTTGCACGATTAAACGTAATTATGAAATTCTGCTTACCTGGTTTTCAATCCCAAACAATGGGAGATATACTCTGTATCATCCGTCGTGGATGATGTGATTGCGTCTTCAATCGCTTTGGCCATAACCTCCGCCGCCATCGTGCCCGCCATGTTGATGTCTGCCTGCACCGGCTTGCCGCAAGACGTCGCGTAAACCGTGTCCCCGTCAGCAAGAGTACCCACCGGCCTGATGGTACGGGCATAGGCATTTCCCGCCTGTTCGGCAATACGCGTCAGTTCCGCCTTATCAAAATTACCATTGGTTATGATAGCCCCAATCGTTGTGTTCGTACGGGTAAACAGATCCGAGGGCTGCGAGATACGGCACAGTTCGTCAACACTGTCCATAAAAGAGGTACGCTCCCGGTTCAGGAGGCCCGCAATCTTTTTCCCACTGCTTATGGAATACACATCCCCCAGCGCATTCACCACGACCACCGCACCAATCTTTAGTTTCCCAATCTGTACTGCATGGTACCCGATGCCGGATTTCATGGATTGTCCCATACCGCACAATTTCCCTACGGTAGCGCCGGTCCCGCCGCCAACGGAACCGCTGACCGGTTTTCCTTTATGCAGCGCATCCATACAGGCAGCATAGCCCATCTTTTGATCCGGGCGTACTGTAGCGCTGCCATAGGAAAGGTCATAGATAGCGCTCTGCACTACCAGCGGAACCAGAGCGAAGCCAGTATCATAGCCAATACCGTGTTCTTCAAGGCAATGCATCACCCCGTCGGCTGCCGCCAATCCGTACGCACTGCCACCAGAGAGAACAATCGCGTGAATCCCGATGTTCTCTTTCGTGGGATCCAGTACAGGGGTTTCCCTTGAAGCCGGACCTCCCCCTCTTATATCTACGCCGGTTTTCGCCCCAGCAGGAAAGCAGAGTACAGTAACACCGGTCTTCGCCACATCATCCTGAGCATTGCCGACACGTACTCCTTCGATTTCAGAGAATGAGATCTCCCGGACCGGATTATCTGTTTCCCCGGCCAGTGCAGAATTTCCGAAGGTCATAAAGGTAACAGCCGTCAACAATTTCACTGCGCAGTAAATAATCCTTTTATAACGCATGGTAAGCTCACTTCTTTCCATAATACTCAAATCCGTTTTATCAAGGAAATTCAATCACATCATATACTGATGTCAGTATATGTGTCAACAATCCTCAGGGAAGCACGCCGACGGTCTGGGAGATCAGCGCCATCTGTTCCGGTGAAAGACCTGCCGCTTTACGGAACGTTTCCCGGTCGACGGAGTCGCGGACACAGATTCCCCGGTCATTACCAACAAAGCAACGGTCGTGCTTTACCGTTCTGCTTTATGTCTTAACCTTATTATAAAAATTATAAAAGAAAATCAAGGGAAATTAAATCGTTTTTTCCGCAAACAGTTCTTCCTCACGGCAAAACTTTTTACAGCAAAACCGTCTTTACTTTTGTACGTTACTCTGTGGCAAGCGTTTTGGAATTTGCCAACCGCTGGCTGGCGAATGGCGGCCGCTTTTAAAGCATAGTTCATCAGAGTCCGCAAAATTTACTGCCACAACATAAAAATCAGGGCACGCTGCCGTTATAAAACGAAAGCGGCCCTGTTTTTTTGTCCTCAAAATATACACCGGTTATCCGGAGCAGCTAATCGTGCATGCCCAAGTCAGGTTAAAACCTGATTACTTCCGGTTTTTCCGTAAACGAAGAGAACGT
>DOSQ01000137.1 GCA_003512125.1 Acidaminococcaceae bacterium | reverse complement strand
TTTGCTTTTAATGCACTGTCCATGTCGCACCTCACTGTTTTTTAGTATATTACACATAATTCAATAAATGCCAAATACTTATACTTCTACATTATAAATTATAACAGATTACCAAACTTAATAAAAGAATGAACTCTTATAAATCTTCATGATTATCTAAAAAAAAGCAACCCGCCAGGCAAATCGCCTGACGGGTCGTGTAATTCATTTTTTATTCAGTTACCGACTTCGGCTATGTCAGCGTATATCAATGTACCGCAACACAGCGACTCATTCTTAATATCCTGCCAGCAGTTCTTCCGTATGTTTGTAAACATCTGCCGGATCCATGATCTTCCGGGCCACGCCGGTCTCCATGGCTGCTTTGGCAACCGCTGCTGCAACCGCCGGGGCAACCCGTTTATCAAAGGCATCAGCCACTACGTAATCTTCCCGCAGATCCTTATCATCGATCAGGTTGGCGATGGCATAGGTTGCCGCAATCTTCATCTGTTCGTTGATTTCCCTTGCGCGTACGTCGATAGCGCCACGGAATACGCCCGGGAATACGTTTACATTGTTAACCTGGTTGGGAGCATCGCTGCGGCCCGTGCCGGCTACGCGCGCGCCTGCCGCTTTAGCAAAGTCGTACATGGCTTCCGGAACCGGGTTGGCCAGCGCGAATACGATGGAGTCCGGCGCCATGGATTTAATAATCTCTTCCGTAAATACGCCAGGGGAAGAAGCGCCGATCAGAACATCTGCGCCTACTGCCACGTCTTTCAGTTTACCGCTGATCTTCTTCTTATTGGTAGTCTTAGCCAGCATTTCCTGGATGCGATCCAGGGGTTTTCCCCAGTTGCAGCCTTCGTACAGGGTATCGTTGCGGCCTGCCATGATGAGATTTTCCGCGCCCATTTCCGCCAGCAGACGGCCAATCGCCGTGCCTGCAGCGCCGCAGCCGTTCATGATGATCTTGGCAGTCTTGAGGTCTTTCTTTACGAAACGGAGAGCGCCCAGTACCGCGCTGACCGCCGCAATAGCCGTGCCATGCTGGTCATCGTGGAATACGGGGATATCCATGATTTCTTTCAGTTTATCTTCAATGTCGTAGCATTTCGGGGAAGAAATATCTTCCAGATTGATGGCTGCAAAAGAAGTTTCCAGTGCTTTTACGATTGCTACAAACTTGTCAGGATCCTTTTCGTTGATGCAGACCGGGATTGCGTCCACACCGCCGAAACGTTTGAACAGGACAGCCTTGCCTTCCATTACCGGCATGGCGGCAGCAGCGCCGATGTCACCCAGACCCAGCACGCGGGTACCGTCGGTGCAGATACCGGCCATGTTGCCGCGGCAGGTATACTCAAAAGCCATATCCGGCTGTTTTTTTATTTCTTTGCAGGGCTCCGCCACGCCGGGAGTATAGGCGACCGCCAGGTCATGCCTGTCATTCAGAGGCGCTTTGCAGCGGATCTCCATCTTGCCGTGATTCTCCAGATGCATTTTCAAGGACTCTTGCTGTAAATCCATTTACCATCCCTCCTAAATTAAATATTAAACTTCTGCACGTTCTTATACTTTATAATACAGAACAGTATACACTAATTTCCATATTATGTTACAATACTATCATACTATATTTAAGCGGAATTAGCAACATTCAGACAACTGATTTACACAAAAAATTACCCCCGTACCGCTTTCCGTTTCATCACGTAATTCCAGAACATGACGATAAACGTGGCGCCGATTTTCGCCAGCATGTAATGCAGCCCGAATTTTTCCACGAACAGCCACATGCAGACTTGGTTGATCCCCAGCCCCACGATGCTGGAACCGATGAACAGCGCCGCCTGCCTGCCCGTCTGCTTCCCCGCGCCTGTAAACACGAAGATTACACACAGCCAGTAGTTGACGATCACCGACACGCTAAAAGAAATGGCAGCGGAATACAAATAATGGATTCCCAGCCATTCCGTGCAGATATAAAGCAGCGCGTAGTCCACTACAAAGGACGCGCCGCCCACGATGGCGAACCGAATAATTTCAAATAAACGATTGTCTTGCATACTTGACACCCTATGCTGTAATGTCCCCAGGACAAAACCAGGGAAAAACGTGACACCAAGAGAATGCATTATAATAATATAATATTGATATTATATTATTATATTATTATTTATTATTTATTATATTGACGCGTGTCAATATGCGTCAATATGTCAATATAATTGTCAATATAATTATTTGGTCAATACAATTATATTAATATAATTAACGACATAAATAATAATATTATTATTAATATAATTACCGTTTTGCAATCAAAGTATCTTGCAAATAAATTGCAAAAACAACTTTTTACTTGCATTTTTTAGTCAATGAGGGTAAAATGTGATTTGTTCTTTGCCGGAGTTTGATACTGTAAAACTTCAGCCAGACTAAAAATTCTCGAAAGAAGGGTCAACCATTGACTGTTTCGAATACTCTTGCTTCAAAAAAACCATTAACATCTGACAAAACGATTCTGTCAGATATCTTTAATCTTAAAAACACTGTGCTCATACACAAGCAGCCGGATGCAGATACCATTTTCGGCAACTGGTACCGCATGCTTACCCTTGCCGCAAAAGACCCAGAAGGATACGTGCGGCCCAATCCGGATTGTCCCATGAACGCAGAAACTTTCGCAAAATATTTTAACCGACCGTTGCAAACGGTTGAAAAAACCATTGGCCTGCTTGAAAAAATGAAGTTGATTACCGTCAGGAATGGCGCCATCAAAGTAAACGCCTGTGCTGAAGCAAACGACCTGACACAAAGTCACCAGGATAAAACCATGCATAAAGAAACGTATCCTGCCAGAAACAAATTCGGCATGATTCCCTTGGACTCGCTTCCCCCTGCCAGCCAGCGAATCCTTACCTGCTGGAATAAGCTGCCTTTAATCAAAATGACCGGCCTTTACCCTGCGTTGCAAAACCGATTGGAAGAAGTGTTGCAATTTTACAGCGAACAGGAAATCATAAATGCCATCTGTCTTATTTCCCACTGTCCCTTCCTGTTAAACCAGGCAGAAAACAGCACCGGCTGGTTTATAACATTCAAATGGATGCTGGAAGAAGACCACCTGGACAGAATTCTTGCAGGAGAATATCTCGACAGGAACGATCCGCTTAAAGCAGAACTGCAGGGAGAATATGAAGATGTTGAGGAGGATGAATAAAAAAATAATCTCGAGCATCAACCAGGTCTGGACGGACAGAAGGGGGCCATTATAATGACTGAGCCGCCCACGGCTACGATGAGCTGGAAGATAATATAAAATAGGATCAGCACGAAAGCGATCATTACAACAATCCTTCTTTCGGTTACGGCGGTTACTGCCTGCCGAAAGATATCGTAGTCGGCATTTAGCGCCAGTCTTCCTTCAATTCATTTTTTCACTTTTGCAAAAACAACCGGCAGGTATTGTTTGATAAATCCTATCAGGCATACTGCCGGTTTTATTATAAAAGCATTGTCACTTTGCAATATTCCGGTCAAAACTTTCTTCTTGATTCCCAACGGTCCGAAACGATGCTTCAAATAACGGGCAAAGAGTTCTTCTTTCCGGATTATCTCAAGGGAAGTCCCTGCTTCTAACGCCGAAAGCGTAAAACGCGTGAACACCCAGAATACTTTATCCAAATTAATCTGCGTCTCCACCTGGTAATTCCTGAGTAATACAAGCAGGTCCCGTATCTTCATCAGATGCGTTTCAAAATCAGAAAATGTCTGATGCCATATGCTTCCCAGTGATTTTTTCCAGATATTTTTCTGCATTGTAGACCGGCATAACAATGGAAAAGACCGGTTCATGGTTTACTTTACCTGCTTCCATTTGCTTCTATAATATCCTTTTCACCGTATCCAGTGCGCTCCGAATTACATCGTCCATATCATAATACTTGTATTCTGCCAGTCGTCCGCCAAAAATAACGTTTTTCTCCTTTTGAGCTAGTTCCGCATACTGCGCATACAACTTTTGGTTTCTGTCATTGTTCACCGGATAATAAGCTTCTTCTCCCGGTGTCCATTCAGCCGGATATTCTTTCGTCACATAAGTTACCGGCTGTTTTCCAAACTCGAAATGCTTGTGTTCGATTGTGCGCGTATAAGGAATTTCCCGTTCCGTATAGTTCACTATCGCCACACCCTGATGGTTTTCTTCTTCCAGCCGCTCTGTTTCAAAACGCAGGCTCCGATATTCCAGCTGACCTAAACTGTAATCGAAAAACGCATCAATGGGGCCAGTATAAACAATGACTTCAGCAATTCTCTTATATGCTTCCCGTTGCTGGTTGTAATCCACATCTAACCGGACTTCAACGCCTTCTAACAGGGCTTCAGTCAGTTTATTATATCCCCCCATGGGAATCCCCTGATAGCGGTCATTAAAGTAGTTGTTATCAAAGGTGTAACGTACAGGCAGACGCCGGATAATAAACGCCGGAAGTTCCGTACATCTCCGGCCCCACTGTTTTTCCGTATAACCTTTGATCAGTTTCGTATAAACATCAGTACCGATTAACGAAATAGCCTGCTCTTCCAGATTTTTCGGTTCGCCTGTTATGGCCTTGCGCTGTCCCGCAATTTTGGCCGCCGCTTCCGCCGGTGTAATCACACCCCACATCCTGGAGAACGTATTCATGTTGAAAGGGAGGTTGTACAGTTCCCCTTTGTAATTGGCAACAGGCGAATTAACAAAGTTATTAAACTCAACAAACTGGTTTACATAGTCCCACACATCTTTATAATCCGTATGGAAAATATGAGCGCCGTATTTATGAATATTGATTCCTTCTTTTTCCTCGCAGTAGATGTTTCCACCGGCATGGCTTCGGCGTTCAATAACTAAAACAGATTTCCCGCGTTTTTTGGCTTCATGAGCAAAGACACTTCCGAAAAGACCGCTGCCAACGATTAAGTAATTGTACATAGAAAAGTCACCTTTATTTCCTGCTCAACACTTTTTCATACAAATGTAAAGTTTCTTTGTGTAAACTCCAATAAGTAAGCTTATAATTGTAGAAAGATTAGTCCATATTATGTCCTGCTTTGAAACTTCTATTTTCACAACGCTATGCCATTCTGACCAGTTTCTTCCATTACCCTTTTTATAACTTCCGCCGTTGCTTTCCAGGAATATTTTTCTAAAAGCTCGTTCAAATTTTCATTTTTACACTCTTCAACGATCCAGTTTTCCGGATTATATGGATTCACGTAAGACGCATACTCACCATAAACCTCCCGCATACATGGCGTATCGGAGACAATAATCTGCGGCGCCCCGCATGCTGCTGCTTCCAATGGCGGCATACCAAATCCCTCATAATAGGTTGGAAATATAAATGCTTTACAATTTGCCATAAGTGTCTTAGCATCTTCGTCCGAAATATAACCCAAAAACAGTGTATTAGAAGGTTTTTTCTCATTAAATTTACCGCCTCCGGCTATTACAAACAGTTGATCCGGATGTTGCTTTGCTGCTTGCATGATCCATTTTATGTTCTTGTTCGGAGCCAGTGATGCCATCGAGAAATAATAATTCTTTTCTTTTAATTGTGGATAACGTTCATATAGTGTTGCCGACGGATGAACGTTGCTCATATGTTGCCACGCGGGGTAAACCACATGAATTCTTTCAGCTTCAATTTTATAATATTTCTGTATCTCCGTTTTTGAAAAATTAGAAACTGTTAGAATCTTCATTTTCGAATGGAGCCCTGCATGGTAGTTGACACAATGCCAGAAAGCAGAAATTCTGTTTCGCAATCCGGTAAAAAAATGTGGATTTGCCTTATAACTCACATCATGGATTACAATGATACCTTTTCGGTAAAATAACGGAAGCACATTGGTCATGCAAAGGGCCAGACAGTTATTCTTCCGTAAGAAACCGGGATAATTAACCTGTTCCCATAAAATTCCTTTCAAGGATCCGTATTTTACAACAGAAATATTCTTAAACTGAACTTTAATCTCAGCTTCATCAGGAACGACCAAAACAACCTCGTTTTTATCAGAAAGCTGATCCAGCCCTTTTGTAATCTCATAAGCAAATCTTTGAATTCCCGTAATTTTCTGTGTCAGAAACAGGCCGTTAATGGCATATTTTTTTTTCATATATTTGTCCAGTTCCAGTCTAATCTCTCTATATCTTCTTCAGTAAGTTCATCGCCAATCTGTACTTCTGCAATATGAATCTCTGTAATATCTTGTATAGCATGCTTCATTTCCGGTGCAATCATAACTCATGTATCATAGAAAGGATAGCTTCCCTAAATGAGCCTGATAAAAAAAGTTTTTTAACTCTGTTTTTTGCTTCGATTCCCATTTTATGTCTCAAAGTCGAATCCACTGCCAGCTGTTTGATTGCTTCTGCATAGGCCTGACTGTCTCCGTTAGGGACTTCTAAACCAGTTACATCTTTCAGATTCACATAGTTAACACCTGAACCCGGAATATGGAAGGTAACTGCCGGTTTGCCAAAAAACATGCCTTCCGCTAATGCAATGCCAAAAGCTTCGTTTTTTGTAATGGACGGAAAGCAAAAAATATCCATAGCCAAAAAATAAGCTGTCAGTTCTTCATCGCTGACACGCCCTAAAAATCTAATTTTATAATCGCCAAGAGCCTGTTTTTTCAGCTTCCCTGTTAACTCGCCCCTGCCTCCGATAAAAATTCTAAACCGGTCGTCAAGATATTTGGATGCATCCACTAAATAGTTAAACCCTTTATATGGGATATGTCTCCCTACGCCAAAACAGATTATTTTCCCTTCATTTTCTAATCTGATTCTTTCAGCCCTTTGTGTAATATCATCCGTTACAGACAAGCGGCTTTCACTTATACAATTCGGTATTACCACACATTTGTTTCTATATTTGCTTCTGCTTAAGAATAGGCTCCCGTCAATATACATCGGGCTTGTGGCAACGATGATGTCCGCGCGTTCCAAAAGTCGGATTGTTTGTCCGTAAAAAAGATGCCTCAATACTTTTTGTTTTACGATATCCAAATGCCAGTATAAAACAAATTTAAAATTTCTGTTAAAAAAAAACTGCAAAAACTGCGCTTCGAAAGGATTAGGATAATGGAAAAACACAATATCCGGCTTAAATTCATCCATCACTTTTTTTAATTCGCGCGCAAATGTTAATGAAATAGACTGTGAAGCTTTTTTGGTAATACAGCCACAGCGTATCACTTCAACTCCATCTACTACATCATGAATTGTTTCTTTTCGATTGCAAATATAGTCACCGTCTCTTGCTGTTTCATTGAAACATATTATTTTCTGTTCATAGTGTCCATCTGACGTAATAGCATTCGCTATATCACGCGCGATCTGCTCTATTCCGCCAATATTCGGATACAAATAATTAGATATCTGCAGTATCTTTTTCACTTAATTACACCTTGTTTTGCTTAAACTTTGCGTTTCAACAGAATTCTTTTCAGGCTATCATAACAAACCAATCAGTACGCACCCTTTTGGCCCAATACCACTGCGATCGTTCTCCACAACAACACAATATCGAACCAGATATTCCAGTTCCGCACATACCAGGTATCCATCTGCACCCGTTCGTCGTAATCAATGTCATTGCGTCCGCCGGTCTGCCACATACCGGTAATGCCGGGACGTACCATATAATAATCCTCAATATACTTTCCATAGCGGGGTATTTCGTCCCTGATGATGGGCCGGGGGCCTACCAGACTCATTTCCCCTTTCAGCACGTTAAATATCTGGGGCAGCTCGTCCAGGCTGGTACGACGCAGGAACCTTCCGCTACGGGTAATCCGGGGATCGTTTTTCAGTTTGTAATTCTCTTCCCATTCTTTTTTTGCCTCCGGATCCGTTTCCAGCAGTTTTTCCAGTTTCTCTTTTGCGTCCACACTCATGGTGCGAAACTTATAACACCAGAACTCTTTTCCGCACTGGCCAATGCGTTTGTGTTTAAAAATCACCGGTCCCGGTGAGTCTTTCCATATCCATAGCGCGATACCCAGCACGACCGGAGAAACAATGATCCCTCCCAGCAGGGCAGCGCACCAGTCAAACAAATATTTCAGGATACGGTTCCAACGGTTTTTCAAATTGTTCCGCATTCTGAACACAACCACGCGCCCGTCAATCAGGCTTTCTATATCCACAGTCAGGAACGGCAGCATCTCCATATCCGGAATCACACTGATCCCCCGAACCAAAGGCTGTAATTCATAAACAATCTTCTGTATACTTGCACGGCTGAGGCCTGACGCAAGAACCAGAACCTTCTGGACACCGGTTTCCCTGACTATAGACGCCGCCTCCGCAAATGTCCCCAATTTCGGTAATTGTGACAACGTTGCCGCAGGAGTCTCCCGCTCATCTTCCAAATAACCGATAAACCGATACGGGAACCCCATGTCTGACCGCAAATGCTCTACAACAATCTCTGCATTCATCCCCGTGCCCAGGAGCAGTACCGGTTCCGAAATAAAAGCCGTCTTATCCAGTGTAACTTTTACTATGTAACGGAAAAGAAGGATTGTAAAAAAAGTCAAAATCCACAGCAGCACCGTGTACAACCGCGACGTAGTCCCTGCAGCCTGTATTACATACAGAAACAGTACTTCAGTTAAAAAACCGTACAGGCAGGCTTTAAAAATACCGGCAATCACCCGCCAGAATTGCATCTGCCGTGTATGCAGCTGGCAAATATGCAAAAATAAAAGAAAGATTGCCGGGCAGACCACGTAAAAATGCAGCGGAGAAATATGCAGCGTACCGTGATTCTTAATCAGAAAATTCCGCAGCATAAACGCCAGTTGCTCTGACGCCAGGACAGCACAGTAATCGATAATCACAAGCAAAGCCGGCAACAGGATATGGGCATACTTATCTTTGAAAGGTATTTTATGCGCCTGTATTTTATTATAGCTTTCGCCGTCATCCACTGATGCCAAAAGGTTATTCTGTTTCACAGTATTGCCTTTCCGTTTCCTTCAACTGTAATAAAACCGCCAGCAGAAACCACATGATACGGATTCCTGTCGAAATGCCCAACGAATAATCAATCAGCCCAAACAGGCAGATATATCCAAAAAAGGTAGTAAAAACAAGGATATCATACGGATTTTTTTTAATACAGTAATTTCGCAAACTTCTATACAGGTAATAACCAATGAAATATAGGAACCCTGCCAGTCCGATGATACCATTCTCAGCGCTTATCTGGAGAAAATTATTGTGGGCATGAGTCAGTTTTTGGCTTTCCTGCATATATTTATATTCTGTCTGGTACCTGACTTTGAACCGGCCAACTCCTACACCGGTCGCAGGATGCGCCCTCAGCATGTCCAATGCGGATCTCCAAACCCAGATACGGTCTGCGTTGGACCGGTCCGTAGTGATATTAGTAATAGATTGAACCCTCTGCACATATTGAGGGTTGCTTACCATAAATCCTGCTATTCCAAAAAATACTGCCAACATAACTGCGAGGTAAGATTTTTTCTGTTTTATATATCGGTACGTCGCAACAGGAATCACAATCAATTCTGTCAGCCAGGCGCCCCGGCTCTTATTGCATAAAAGTCCCACAAGAATGCTGATAACAGCAAACACAGATATTTTTTTCAGTTTCTTTTCAAAACCGGGATCCATAAGGATGACCACTACAACAGGCAGCAACATACACATAACTCCTGCAATTATCAGTGGATTGCCGCCAAATCCCCAGCCGCGGCCATCGGCCCTTATATGGTTCAATACTTCAACCAGTGTAAACAAACATTCAGCAGAACTTACAGCCAAAAAGGCCGCCAGCATATTAACAAGGTATTCTCTACGTTTAATAAAGACCGCAATGATTATAAATATTACGTATCGCCAAATCCATAAATCGAAAAATGCTTTTATGCTTGCAACGAGGCTATCGGAAACGAGTATAGACGGTATAGTCAGCAAAACAAATACGCCATAGGCTTTCATATATCCTTTTATTTCTTCATTTAAAATAGAAAAATCGTTTTTATTATTATACCGCAAAATAATTCCCAGCAACAGCGCGATGCCCATTGCAAGTTCTCCTACCGCCGTAACAGGACGCACCGTGCAAATTGCCAGGGTGGAAAAAAACGTCAGGTATTTTATTAATTTACTTTCCTGAATATCCAACATACGCCTAACCCTTTTTCAGTATCCTGTTCCGAATTATCCTCGGTAAATACATTATAATTCTTTCAACTTTAAACGACCAGCCATTTTTTAATTCCGGTTCCATCCTTTTTACAGCATCCACGGTAAGAGACGACTGACACTCTGACCATTCCAGTTCCAGTTCAAGCAACTCTCCGTCTGATACAGGTCTTTTGTAAATGTACCTTTTATCATAACAGACGGTATGAATATCATTAAAAATAACCTCTCCATTTACCGCAAACCAATTAACATCAATCCAGACAGGATATCTTTTTCCGAAAGCATTTCGCATATTCCGTCCCAGAAGGTCAATTTCGAGTTGTCCGTCTCCTTCACATTGAATTACTATCTGCATTTTATCTGACACACACTCAATCTTCAAGCCGTTTGACCGCCATTTCGATTTGCTTACAGAAAACGCTTTGGGAGTTACAATCCGCTCTGCCAGATTGCAACCTCTGCCTCCAATATTTTTTATATCCATACGAAGTGTATAAAACTTTGCATACTGGTTTTGCAGCTTTTGAGCTTTTCTTTGAAAATATCTTGCTAACTCTATCAAAGCTTTGCTTCCGGTCAGATCTTTGCCAACGGATTTATCCAACAGTCTTTCGCGCAAAAATCCCTTCCCATAACGGCCGTCGATTTCCTTTTCGATCTGTTTCCACTGTACATTATTGCCGCCATCTCTGCAATTATAGTGCCATAAAGCTGTTTCCTGCGATTCCTCGGTCGATATAGGCAACGGCTGATCAGGTTCGGCTACAACAACTGGAATACCTGCCACCGCCTGCATTGCCTTCAACCACAAATCATCTGCATAGGGACAAACACGTCTGATTGTTTCTTTATCAAGCAGTTCCGTTACCTGAGAAAAAAGAACTGTAGGATATAAAACACAATTTACACCCATCGCATATAACTGCATGGAAGGTTGCAATATCCAGGCGTCAACCTCTTCCGGCCATATGGTAACGGGCGGCATTTCCTCATGCTCTGATATGGGAACAAAATCCGCCCGACCTGCAGAAACAGCTTGTGGGAAACGTAAATAACATCGATACAGATTTTTAATACGGTCCGGCGGATACAATATATCATCATCAATAGTAATAACTAAAGCGTCCGGGAATTCTTTGAAAGCATAAAAATACTTGGTATGCGGCCCCAGATCTTCACACCATCGGATTTCAAGATGCTTTTCTTCCATCAGTTGCAAAAGTTCTTTTGGCAAGTCATCAAATTTATTCGGGAATTTTTCTTCCCCTAACCACAATATAACCTTGTCCGGCAACATCGTTTGCCTGTAAATCGTTTTGATAGCTAAAACAACCTCGTTGATCCTGGCAGGATACGAAGTTACAGAAACAATAACTTGCTTGAGGTTACGAGAAAACATAAACTCGATCCTTTCCAAAACTAAAAGCTTATTGTGCAGATGCGAAAGATTATAATTCTATTATTGCAATACCTTATAGGGTTCAGCTTTTCCTCCGACAATATCCAAAACTTCCCGCGCCGATTCCTGCCAGGAATAAACGGGAATCTTATGGGAATCAGGATGCTGATTGGACTGCATCCACCTTACAAGACATTCCGCAAGATTTGCTGCGTCCTGTACTGTAAAGAAATCCGCATTTCCCTGAGTTACTTCTCTGAAAATCGGAATATCGCTGC
>DOSQ01000125.1 GCA_003512125.1 Acidaminococcaceae bacterium | reverse complement strand
GGCGATTTCCACAGGGGATACTTCATTTCCCAGAGAGAAGACCGGGACGCCTACCTGCTCGCCCAGCACCTGCAGCTGGGTGATAGCAGCCGGACGGTATACGTCGGCGGCCACCAGCAACGGGTTTTTCTTTTTCTTCTTCAGGTTAAAGGCCAGCTTACCTACCGTAGTGGTTTTACCTGTGCCCTGCAGACCAACCAGCATGATAATAGTGGGGGGCTTATCCGCCACCGTCAGCTTGGCCTGGGTACCGCCCAGAAGCTGCGTCAGCTCTTCATCAACAATCTTGATGATCTGCTGGCTGGGACTCAGGTTCTGCTGGATTTCCGCGCCTAATGCACGCTCTTTGATTTTAGCCACAAAGCTTTTTACAACTTTGAAATTTACGTCAGCCTCTAACAGAGCCATGCGGACTTCCCGCAATGGTGCCTTCAGATCCTCTTCTGTAATCTCCTTCGTGCCGCGAAACATCTTGATCGCGTTCTGCAGCCGTTCGGACAAACTCTCAAAAGCCATTCAGTTACCTGCTTTCATTTACTATTATAATGTAATGTAGCTTTTTCAATCTATATTCGTCTTGCAGGCATTCAATCGTTACCTGCTTCTTCCTGCAATTCCTGTATAATCTTCCTCAGACGGGCAATCTTTGTATTGCGTGCTTTGCTGTCGGACAGGGTACCCGTTTTGTCTTTACCCGTTTCTGCCGCGCCGTCCAGAATCGCCGCCGCTTCTTCGGTCAGTCTCCTTGTTTTCTCCATGCGCCGCAGAAAACCCAGTATTTCTTCGTAATGTTCCAGCAGTTGTTCCACCCGCTTCAGCAGATCGTGGACCGCCTGCCGGGACACGTTCATCTCTTCAGCGATTTCCGCCAGGGAACAATCTTCACAGAAGTACAGCTCCAGACATTGCTGCTGCTTTTCCGTCAGCAGGGCGCCATAGATTTCATACAGGCTGCCGAACCGGATCCGGTCGTTAAAATCACTTGCTGCCATGGTGTCTGTCTCATTCCCTTCTGCTTGAGGAAACGCGGATTAATTAGTCTGCTCAACATGAGCATTATACATGAACGAAGAAAAGCTGTCAAGTATTTTTGCTTGACAGCTTGAACATATTTTCAAAATCCCAGCGCCTGCATCAGCTTCAGCGCCAAAGGAACCACCAGCAGGCCCGGCAGATAATTTAGCACTTTCAATTTTGTCACATCCAGCATGTTAAAGCCGATGGCAAGGATCATCAGGCTGCCGGTACTCACCAGTTCCTTAATCAGCGTTTCGGATAAATAAGGGGCAATGTATTCCGCCAGCAGCACGATGCCGCCCTGGAAGACCAGGGTGAACAGCGCGGAGCCCATTACGCCCACGCCCATGGCCGCTGCCATAGGAATACCTGCGATCAAATCCAGCAGCGACTTGGTATACAGCATACTGAAATTACCCCGCAGTCCCGCGTCCAGGGACCCCACGATGGTCATAGCCCCTACGTTCATGATCAGGCAGGAGGTCACAAAGGCCTGGGCGATTTTCGCCCCTTCCCCCTTCCCCGTAAAACGGGAGGTCAGGAGTTCCGCGCCCCGGTTAATATGTCCGTCCACATCCAGCCATTCGCCGATAACGATACCCGCAATGGTAGATAAAATCAAAACCAGGATGTTCTCTTCCTCGATCATTCCCTGAATTCCAATGACGATGGTACACAGGCCAAGGCCCTTCATCATGGCAGCCGACATGGATTCGGGCAGCCCCTTGCGAAGCAGGAGCCCGATGGAGGCGCCGATGAGTATGGTAATGGTATTTACGATTACTGCAAACATTTACCCTTCTTCCTCATCTGTCGCAAATAACGCATCCACGAACTTCTCCGGTTCAAAGGGGCGGAAGTCCATAATGCCTTCCCCGACACCGATCCACTTCACCGGCAGGCCCAGTTCTTCCCGGATGGCCACAACCACGCCGCCTTTGGCCGTGCCGTCCAGTTTCGTCAGCACCACGCCCGTGATCTTGGTGGTTTCTGTAAACACCTTGGCCTGGGTAATGGCATTCTGCCCGGTGGTGGCGTCCAGAACAAGGAACACTTCATGGGGCGCTTCCGGTATCTCCCGTTTGATGATGCGGTCGATCTTGCCTAACTCGTTCATCAGGTTCACTTTATTGTGCAGACGTCCCGCCGTGTCAATGAAAAGAACGTCTACATTACGGGCCTTGGCTGCTTTCAGCGCGTCAAACACCACGGCAGCCGGATCTGCTCCTTCCTCGTGAGCAATCACATCGCACTGGGCCCGTTCGCCCCAGATTTTCAGCTGGGCGGATGCCGCGGCCCGGAAGGTATCCCCCGCGGCCATCATCACTTTATAATTGAAGAGACGGAAGTAGTTGGACAGCTTGCCGATGGTAGTGGTCTTTCCCACACCGTTCACACCTACGATTAAAATCACCGTAGGATGCGCCCCGATCCGGGTACGAACGCCGTCGTCCTTCAGCATGGCTGCAATCTGTTTTTTCAAAAACGGCAGCACGTCTTCCGTGCCTTTAATCTCCCGGTTTTTCGCAGCCTTCCGCACATCTTCGATCAGCTTCTCCGTAGTTTTTACGCCTACGTCCGCCGTCAGCAGGATCATCTCCAGTTCTTCCAGAAAATCCTCGTCCACTTTGGCAGACATCCCCACCAGCTCCGTGATCCGGTTGGTGAAGTTCTGGCGCGTTTTGCTCAACCCCGATTTCAGTTTCTCAAAAAAGCCCATGGTTCTGTTTCCTTTCCCCGTTCTTTATTTGCAATTTACAGAGGGATTACCCTGCAAGCAGGTCCTCTGCAGAATCTTTTTTCAGTAAATACATAACGCAAATCGCCTTCAAAGACACAGCAATGCAAAAAGCGGTCCCGTCCCGCAAAAGCACACGCTATCCCGTTGCGCCGCTTTCCTTAACCAGTTTATCGCTCATCTTTACAGAAAGAATCTTCGATACGCCGGATTCCTCCATGGTCACCCCGTACATGACATTGGCGGCTTCCATGGTCCCTTTGCGATGAGTGATGACGATAAACTGAGTCTGCAGGGCGTACCCTTCCAGAAATTTTGCAAAACGTCCGATATTGGCATCGTCTAAAGGCGCGTCTATTTCATCCAGAATACAGAAGGGAGACGGATGGTAACTCAGCAGCGCAAACAATAATGCGATGACCGTCAGCGCCCGCTCCCCGCCGGAAAGCAGAAACAGGCTTTGCAGCTTCTTACCGGGCGGCTGGGCCTCGATGTCGATGCCGGACTCCAGGATGTTTTCCGGATCCGTCAGCTTCAGCATCGCGGTGCCTCCGCCAAACAACTGCACGTATGTATTCTGGAAAAAACCGTTGATCTTGCCGAAGGCTTCCTTAAACCGCCTGGTCATCCCCGAATTGATTTCCGAAATGACGGACTGCAGCTTGTCCCTTGCTTCACACAAATCGGTGTACTGCTTCTGCAGAAATTCGTAGCGCTCGCTGACCGCTTTATACTCTTCAATGGCGCCGGGGTTCACCGGCCCCAGCTCCTCGATCTGCCGCTGCAGCGAAGCCTGCATCCGGCGCAACGCCGTCTCGCTTTTATCTTCCAGTACGCCTTCCGCTTTTGCCTCTTCCCTGGCTTCCGCCAGATTCACTTTATACTCTGAGGTCAGCTGTTCCAGCGCATTCTGGTAATCACTTTCCAGTTTGGCATTGTCGATTTCATTCTGGTGCACTTTCGTTTCCGCTTTCGACAGTTCGCTCCGCAGCGCTTTCAGCTTTTCACCGGCAGCCCCCTGCTTCTGGGTCAGTTCCAGCCGCTGCTCGGAATAATCATGCTGTCCTGTGATAATATCCTGCAATTCCTGCATCAGCGACCTGTTCCGCTCCGCCAGCTCTGTCTTTTTCTGTTTACTGTTTTCGACGGTCTGCCCCAACTTATCATGCTCTTCTGCGTTGGCATTGAAGTCGCCCTGCAGGCGCCCCAGATCGCCGTCCAGCTGTTTCATCCGTTCTTCTTTCATCTGGCGCTGGGTGTTGGCGGTCTCCGCCTGCACCCGGGCATCCTGCAGCCGTTGGGCCAGGGTCTCCAGCGCGCTCCGGTCCGCCCCAATCTTCTGTTGAAGCGAATCCAGGGTATTCTTGGCTTCCGTGTTAGCCGCTTCCATTTCCTGCAGCGGTTTCCGCTTATCTGCCAGAAGCTGCCGCACGGACAGATACTCGTTAGCCAGCTGGGTGCGGGTATCCACGGCCAGTTCCAGTGCCTCGTTCTCCCGTTTCAGTTCATCCGCCAGCCGCTGTTCCTCCGCTTTTATCTCGGTCAGGCGGATATTCTTCTGCTGCACCGTGTCCCGGAGTACAGCCAGCTGTTTTTCCTGTTCCTGCAGCGCGTCTTCCAGAACTTCCTTTTCTTCCTGGATAGCCAGCAGGTCTTTATTGTATTTTTGTAACAGCGTCTCCTGTTCCTTCACGTTCTTCTCCCGGGACAGGTAGCCTGCTTCTTTCTTCTGGCGGCTGCCACCGGTAAGGGAACCGCCTGCATTGACCATGTCGCCGTCCAACGTGACCACCCGCAGACGGAAGCCGCTTTTTCTTGCCGCCGCCAGCGCATGATCCATAGTTTCCGCTACCAGCACCCGGCCGATGAGGAAACGGAGAGCCGGTTTTACATGCTCATCACACTGCAGCAGGTCCGCCGCAAAGCCCCGTATGCCCGGCAGCTTAGCCAGCGTTTTTTCCTCTGCTTTCAGCACCGGTTCTTTGATGGTGTCCAACGGCAGGAAGGTAGCCCTGCCTTCACGGCGATCTTTCAGATACCGGATGGCCTGTTTTGCCGCATCTGCCGACTGAATGACCAGATTTTGCCCGCCGGCTCCCAGGGCCGTTTCTACGGCTGTCACATACGCCGGTTCAACGGAAATCAACGCAGCCGCCGGGCCGATCACCTCATCGCGCCACGTTTCCTGGCTTTGCATCACAGCCCGCACGCCATATCCGAACCCTTCCAGCGACTGCTGCATATCCTGTAACAGCCGCAGGCGCGATTCCACCGACGCAATCTGTGTCTGGCATTCGTTGTATTTTTTCTCCACTTCCTGAAAGACTTTGCGTTTGTCTGCCGCTTTGGCTGCCAGTTCGTTCCCTTCCTTTATATAACGGGTCACGTCCTGTTCCAGTTCCCCCTTCCGGGAGAGAAGCCCCCGCTGCTCTTCGGTCAGCTCGTTCACCCGCTGTTCCGCCGCGTCCACGTCGTCCTTCAGCCGGTTGCGGCGGTTCATACGCTGTTCCTGGGCCGCTTCCATCGACCGGATCTCATTGCGCAATTCTATCATTTTGCGCATATCTTCAAAGTTGCTGTCTGTCAGTTCCTGTATTTTCGCTTCATTCTCTTTTTGGGCCTGCATCCGGTCTGCCTGCTGCCGTTCCAGATCCGTAACCAGCGCCGCCGCCTCATCCCGTTTAGCCTCCAGCACGTCAAACTCCCTGGCCAGCGACTCCAGTTGGGCCGTCCACTGGTCGATCTGTTCCTGCAGTTTTTCATTCCGTTTGGCCAGATTCCCCTGTTGGCGGATGCTCTGTTCTATGCGTTCGTCCAGCACGGCATCTTCGCCCTTGATGGCTTCCAGGGCCTTTTCCTTTTCCGTGATGCCCGCCTGGATATGGGACACCTGGTCGTTTAACGTGTCCAGTTCCTGCTGCAGACCGGCCAGGAGTGCTTCCTGTTTGCTCACATCCGTGCTTTTTTCCAGGAAAACCTGATTGCAGGCTTCCTGTTCCTGCTGCAGTTTTGCCCGGGCCTGCTCGATGGTCTCCACCCGGTTCACAAACTGGGTGAGCCTGCATATCCGCAGCTTCCCGTTAAGCTCATTGAAACGCGTTGTCCGCTCCGCTTCCACACGCAACGGTTCCACACGGCTTTCCACTTCGCTTTTGATATCGTTGATACGGGTCAGGTTGTTGGCCGTATCGTCCAGACGGCGCGTAGCTTCCTTCTTCCGCATACGGAACCGGGCAATTCCCGCCGCCTCTTCAAAGATGGAACGCCGGTCTTCCGGCCGGCTGTTCAAAATCTCGTCAATCTTATTCTGCCCGATGAGGAACATGGCGCCCTTGCCCATGCCCGTATCCGCCAGCAGATCCAGTATATCTTTTAATCTGCAGTTTTTCTTGTTAATAGCGTAATCACTGTCGCCGGAACGGTACAGACGTCGGGTAATGCTCACCTCGTCAAAATCCAGCGGCAGCATATGGTCCCGGTTGTCGAACACCAGGGTGACTTCCGCCACGCCCAAAGGCCGGCGTTTGCTGGTACCCGAAAAGATAATATCCTCCATTTTGCTGCCACGGAGGTATTTGGCGCTCTGTTCGCCCAACACCCAGCGCACCGCATCGGAAATATTACTTTTTCCTGAACCGTTGGGCCCTACCACCGCCGTAATGCCCGCACCGAATTCCAGAGCGGTGCGGTCAGCGAAGGATTTGAACCCGAAGGCTGTAACTGATTTCAAAAACAAAACGGATCACCTGTTATAGAGAAAAATGATATTACCGGCCAGGAAAAGGCCTCGCAAAACCGTACACGATTGCTATTCCATGGACTCATTCGCCTATGGCTTCGAAACTCGGGGCTGCGCCCCTCAGACAGTCTCGCCATAACGGCGAATTTCATCTCATGGAATCACGCAATCGTTCCCGATGTTTTGCTCAGTTCTTTTCCTGGCATTCAAATTCATACTTACACTTTATTGCCGCTCTTTTTAGCAGCTTTCTTTGCCTTTTCTTTTAGGGCCATGGACGCTTCCCGGGCTGCCTGGCGGCTTACTTGCCGGCGGTTGGAGCCGGTCTTAGGGGCATGGCGTTTATCCGCAACGGAATTACGGCCCCGGGATTTAGGCGCTTCTTCCGCTTTTTTCTTCGCCGCTGCAATGCGGGTACGGCGGACAATCTTCCGCCCGTTCACCGTCTGCTTTTCCAGCGTGACGCCCA
>DOSQ01000097.1:8690-12499 GCA_003512125.1 Acidaminococcaceae bacterium | reverse complement strand
GATTCTTTTTGGATTCTGAATAACAATGCGGGCGACCAGGTGATTCTGGACGAAGAAGAGGTAAAGCAGTTTAACCGGAAAATTTACGACGGGCAGCTGCATGTTACGGATATGAAAAGCCTGCCAGATCAAATGCAGGTGAAGGAGTTCCTGCCCTGGATCAGTAATACCTGGGCCATGCAGGGAACCGTATACCGGAAAGGAAAAGAAGTAACGGAAACAGAAAAAGAAGCGATACGGGATAATCTGGATCTGGCGAAGCTGCCTGCTGGGGACGAAACGGTAACGGTGCAGTACGGGGTGACGGTGCGGCATGCGCTGATCCGCAACCTGCCTCTGGCGGACGGATTATTTGATGAACCCGAAGATGTATATTACGACAACGTGCAGGATTCCGTACTGGAAGCAGGGGAACCGGTAGCAATTTTGCATGAGTCGAAAGATAAAAAATATTATTATGTAAGACTGTATAATCTGTTTGGCTGGATCGCCCGGGAAGATATTGCACCCTGTACCAGGGAGCAGTGGATGCGGTATGCGGATCCGCAGGATTTCCTCGTGGTCACAGGCAGGAATTTTTATACAAGAGTAAATGGGGACGACGTGTTCCATCTGATGGGGGCAAAGATTCAGCTTTTACAGGAAAAGAAGAGCAGCTGGCAGGTGCTGCTTCCCTATAAAGACAGTAAGACGGGAATGCTGAAAGAAAAACAGGTCTGGCTGTCCAAAGAGGAAAATCTTCACCGCGGATATCTTCCTTACACCTCCGATCAGGTGATCCGGCAGGCCTTTAAGTTTTACGGTTCCGTATACGGCTGGGGCGGCGCCATGCACAGTGTGGACTGTTCCTCCATGGTGGGATCTGTGTACCGGACTATGGGACTGGAACTGCCCCGCAATACGTCAATGCTTGTCAAAATGCCGGGGACGGTAACGGACTTTACCGGTATGGACCGGGAGGAACGGCTGCAGGCATTGAGTAAGCTGAAACCGGGTTCGCCTCTTTCCATAAAAGGACACATCATGATCTATCTTGGCATGGAAGAAGGGGTGCCATACGTAATTCATTCGTCAAGCAGCTACTTTAAAGACGGACGGAAGATTTATGTGCGGCGCGTGCTGGTCAGCGATCTGGAACTGGATCGGCAAAACGGGAAAACATTTTTGGAAAATCTGGTCAACGCGGTAACATATCAGTAGAAGTAACAGATGACTGCAGCGTTGTGGTGCTGCGCAGGTATGCACAGCCGGATGAATAAAAATCTATTCTGACAGAACACGGAGAAAACTATGGCACAGTTGATTACATTGAAGAGCGGAAAAGAAACGGCAGAACGGTACGGAAAGGCAGAGGCGGTGGTCCTGTTCCTCTGCAGGGAATGTGCGGACCACATTCATACGCTGGCGCTGCCGGACGTGTTTTATGACGCGGTTGCATATCAGATCAAAACCCAGGGTTACGGATTCACGGACACGGGCAGCATTACTTCGTTGCTGCTGAAAACGGAAAACGGTTTTACCCGGTTGATCTTCGCAGGAATCGGCGCAGGCAAAGCGTGCACGCCGAACCATCTTCGCATTGCGGCGGGAAATGCGGCCCGGGAACTGCAGAAATGTAAAATCAAACAGGCCGTTGCTGCCGCGCCTCTGTTGATAAATCCAAAGCGGAGCCATTACCTGAAGGCGCTGGCAGAAGGCTTGCTGTTGGGCAGCTATACGTTTGACAAATATAAGAGTGACGCCGGGAAACAAGCAAAGGTGACGGTTACGGTTGTAAATGCGATTCCCCATGCTTCTTCGATTTTAAAAGAAGCTGCAGCAATCTGCAATGCTATCTGCCATGCCCGGGATCTGGCCAATGAACCCGGCAATGTGATCCATCCGGAAACACTGGCAAAGGAAGCGGTCCGGACTGCTGAAAAATATAATATGGAAATTGAAGTGTTGTCTGTAAAGGAAATGCAGAAGCTTGGCATGGGAGCAATCCTCGCAGTGGGCCAGGGAAGCGTGCACAGCCCGAAGATGGCCATATTGAAATATGCCAACGGCATGGATAAACCGTATGTTGCATTTGTGGGCAAGGGTATTACCTTTGACAGCGGCGGTATTTCCATCAAGCCATCTGAAGGCATGGGCGAGATGAAGGATGACATGACCGGCGCAGCGGCGGTGCTTGGAGCCATGGAAGCCATTGCTGCGTTACGGCTGCCTGTCAATGTAATCGGGGTGATGGCCTGCGCGGAAAACATGCCTTCCGGTTCGGCCCAGCGGCCCGGCGATATTATACGGGCGGCCAGCGGCAAAACCATTGAAGTGGATAATACCGATGCGGAAGGACGGATGGTACTGGCTGACGCGGTGTGGTATGCCTGCCGCAGGGGGGCAGCAAAAGTGATTGACATCGCCACGCTGACCGGGGCGGTGATCATCGCGCTGGGAGAACATACTTCCGGTATCGTAAGCAACAACGACAATCTGGCAGAGGAGATAAAAAAAGCAGGACACCGCGTGGGCGAAGCATGGTGGCAGCTGCCGGTTCTGGAAGAAGCGGAAGAGATGCTGAAAAGCAAATGTGCTGATATTATTAACAGCGCAGGCCGTCCGGCGGGTACGATCACAGGAGGTGTGTTCATCGGTCAGTTTGTTGACAGGGGAACTCCCTGGGCCCATCTGGATATCGGCGGAACATCGACGGCAAAGAAATCAGAAGGACACCTGCCGGAAGGTTGTACGGCTTTCGGTGCGGCTACGCTGATTGAATATGCGCGTACGCTGTAAACTTTATGAAGGTACTGATCATGAGCGTCTTTGCAGATTTACACATACACAGTTCCTATTCTGACGGCGTGTATACGCCGCAGGAACTGGCGGATCTGGCCAAAGGGGCAGGCATTACGGTCCTGGCCCTGACGGATCACGATACGTTACAAGGCCTGCCGGAAATGAAAGAAGCTGCCGCAAAGGCTGGCATCGGTTTTATTCCCGGTGTGGAATTCAGCGCCCGCTGGGAAAACAGGCAGGTACATATTCTGGGTTACGGTATGGATCAGCATAACGCACATCTGCTGGAACGGCTTGCGGATGTACGGGAAGCCAGGAGAAGCCGGTTGGAAAAAATCATAAAGCGGTTGCATGAAATGGGGATGGATGTGGAGGTTCCTGTTCCGGAAGAAGGACACCGCGCCGTAGGGCGTCCCCATATTGGCCGTGCGCTGGTGGCACAGGGCTACGTCAGCACCGTGCAGGAAGCGTTCGATTTGTACATCGGGGAAGGAAAACCGGCATACCAGCCTCAGACCAAGATGACGCCGCCGGAAGCCGTTGAGCTGATCCATCAGGCCGGCGGGCTTGCGGTGCAGGCTCATCCGGAAGAGATCGGGGACCGTGAACTGGCGCTGCGGCTGCTGGATACGCTGCCGTATGACGGATTGGAAGTGTACCATCCTTCCGCGATAGAAAAAGAAGCACAGGATTTCTGGCTTCACGTTGCCAGGACACGTAACCTGTTCGTAACCGGCGGCAGCGATTATCACGGCAATGCGGGGCGCTTTCCGGAAAAACTGGAAGAGTGGCGCGTGTTAAAGGATAACGTGCAGGGATTTATCAGCAGGTTTGGTTTGTAAACAGGGATATAGTACTGCGTCTGGTATTATTTGGACGCTAAATAATCAGCGGAGTGTGTTATGGAAGTCATAGCGTTTGTAGGCGCCAGCGGCTCGGGCAAAAGTCATCGGGCCATCGGTGTGGCCCATCAGTATCATTGTGATGCCATCATTGATGACGGCCTTTTGATACAGGGCACAAAGATA
>DOSQ01000097.1:0-8553 GCA_003512125.1 Acidaminococcaceae bacterium | reverse complement strand
GAGGTTCGCGAAGCGCTGGCCCGTTCCAGTATCCGCCGTATCCTGATCATTGCCACATCAGATCGTATGATCAACAAAATTACGGCGCGTCTGGTGCTGCCCGATCCGTTAAAGACGATTTACATTACCGATATCGCATCCAAACAGGAAATCAAAAAGGCCCATGAATCCAGATTGCGTTACGGGAAACACATTGTGCCCGTGCCTACCGTGGAACTGAAGCAGCACTTCAGCGGTTTTTTTGCTAACCTGCCGTACAATATTTTTTCCAAAAATAAAAATGTGCGTCAGGAAAGCCGCTCCATTGTGCGCCCTGCGTTCAGTTATTACGGTACGATCCTGATCTCCGATTATGTAATTGAGGATATCGTCAACCTGATCGTGCAGCGTATGGTAGGCGTAGCAAGGATCCATTACATCCACGTCCGCCGCCGGACAGATAACAAGGGCCTGTCCGTCCATGTGGAGGTCAATCTGTATTACGGCGTCAAGGTATTTGAAGTAGCCCGGCTGCTCCAGCGGAAAATAAAAAACAAAGTGGAGTCCATGACCGGAATGCAGGCACAGCGGGTCAATATTTCGGTCCGCAGTCTGGAGCTGCAATCCAATGCGGCCCGAATGCCGGCACAGTAATAAGTATGCAATAAATACCGGTTATCGGAAAAAAGCGTACACTAAATAATGAAAAACAATTGACATTTTAAGTAAAAAATATGATAATATTTCTAATAATGTCTTTGCAAGTCAAGAGGCAATTATAAAGGAGGGGCACCATTTTGAAAATTCATGAGTATCAGGCAAAACAGATCATGAAGATGTACGGCATCAGCGTACCCAACGGCAGTCCGGCCTTCAGTCCGGAAGAAGCGGCCCGTATCGCCAAAGACTTTGATGCACCCATCGCCGTGGTCAAAGCACAGATCCACGCAGGCGGACGCGGCAAGGCTGGCGGCGTAAAGCTGGCCCACAACATTGACGAAGTTAAATACTTTGCGTCCCAGATTCTGGGTAAAGTGCTGGTAACCCACCAGACCGGTCCGGAAGGGAAAATGGTTAACCGTCTGCTGATAGAGGAAGGCAGCAACATCGAAAAAGAATATTATCTGGGCTTTGTTATTGACCGGGAAACTGCGAACGTGGTCATGATGGGCAGCGCAGAAGGCGGCATGGAGATTGAGCAGGTGGCGGCGGAAATGCCGGACCGTATCTTCAAGGAATACATCGATCCCACTATCGGGCTGATGCCGTTCCAGACGAAACGGATGGCCTACAATATGAAATTCAAGGATAAGGTCATCGCCAAAGCGCAGAAATGCATGATGGATCTCTACAACCTGTTTGTGGAAAAAGACTGCACCCTGGCGGAATGCAACCCGCTGGTGGTGACGGTAGACAATAAAGTGATGGCGCTGGACGCCAAGCTGCAGTTTGACGACGCAGCGATTTTCCGTCATCCGGAAATTGAAGCTCTCCGTGACGAAGCGGAAGAAGATCCGAAGGAAAGAGCGGCGGCTAAGGCATCCCTGTCCTATGTAAACCTGGGCGGCGACGTGGCCTGCATGGTAAATGGCGCCGGCCTGGCCATGGCCACGGTAGACATGATTAAATTCTACGGCGGCGAACCGGCCAACTTCCTGGACGTAGGCGGCGACAGTACGGTAGAAAAAATTGCGGAAGCCTTCCGCATCATGCAGTCTGACGACCAGGTGCACAGTGTATTTGTAAACATCTTCGGCGGCATCAACAAGTGCGATGTCATTGCCGGCGGTATCGTGGAAGCGGCTAAAGTGGTAGGCCTCCGTGTTCCGGTCATTGCCCGGCTGGACGGCACCAATCATGAAGAAGGCCGCCGTATTTTGAAAGAAGCCAACCTTCCCATGGTTCATGCGGTTCCCAGAATGGAAGAGGGCGCAGAGCTGGCTGTGAAGCTGGCTGCGGAACTGAAAGCGAAGAAAGCGGAAGGGAAGGAGGCGTAAGAGATGTCAGTATTTGTTGGAAAAGATACGAAACTCATTGTACAGGGCATTACGGGCCGTCAGGCTACGTTCCATACCAAGATTGCGCTGGACTACGGCACGAACGTGGTGGCCGGTGTTGCTCCGGGTAAAGCAGGGGAAAAGGTGCTGGGCAAAATCCCTGTATTCAATACGGTAAAAGAAGCGAAGGAAGCTACCGGCGGCAACGCCTCGGTCATTTATGTTCCGGCCCGTTTCGCCGCGGACGCCATCTGTGAAGCGATTGATGCGGAACTGGATTTTGTGTGCTGCATCACCGAACACATCCCGGTACAGGATATGGTAAAAGTCCGGGCTTATAAGAAAGGGAAGAAGACCCGCCTGTTAGGGCCTAACTGCCCCGGTATCTTAACGGTGGACGAATGCCGTCTGGGCTTATTGCCGACGTATATCCATAAAAAAGGCCACGTAGGCGTCATCAGCCGCTCCGGCACCCTGACCTACGAAGCCACTTACCAACTGACCATGGCCGGCATCGGCCAGACCACCTGCGTTGGGTTAGGCGGTGACCCGGTCAAGGGCATGGATTACATTGAGGCGCTGGAAGCTTTCAACGCAGACGACGACACATTAGCGATCATTATGATCGGCGAGATCGGCGGCACGGCGGAAGAAGAAGCGGCCGAGTGGATCAAGGCTAACATGAAGAAACCGGTCATCGGCTTCATCAGCGGCCGGCAGGCGCCTCCGGGCAAACGGATGGGCCATGCAGGCGCGATTATCAGCGGCGGAAAAGGGACAGCCGATGATAAGATCAAAGCCCTGCATGCCGCAGGCATCGAAGTGGCGGACACGGTAGCCCAGATCGGCGAGACTGCCGTACGGGTCCTGAAAAAAGCCGGCCTGTACGATAAGTGCCATACCTGCTGATAAGTACATATCATATTTATATCATGAGAAAAGAAAAAACTCCGGCCGGTTCCATCCGGTCGGAGTTTTTATAACGCTGCGGTGTTTATTCTTCTTCCTGGGCAAAATAAAAAGCAGGAGAAGGATAATAAAATTCACAATGCTTGAAAGAAGTGGTCTCTGTAGTAAATTTTGCCAGAACGGCGCGTGATACGCCTTCTTCAAAATCAATTACATTGTTTTTGTTGATGTTGGCGTCTTCAACGATAACGAGCAGGTACGGATCGGCAACAGGCGCGTTTTCAGGAAGCTGGCTCCGGTCAAGGGGAAGGCCGGGAACGATCAGTAGCTGGCCGGCGTCTTCTCCGTTGGCGTCCTGCAGGCGGGCACGGTAGAAATTAGTGTACAGGGTACGGGCTAACCGTAATTTGTAAACGGGTACATTGTTCATTTGCTTACACATCCTTTTCTGATATTATGACAGATATTATTAAAAACAGTATTATTTTAGCATAAAGTTTTTTAATAGAAAAGGGTCTGTTGTCATTTTGTATACAATATTTTTTTTTAAAATTATAAAAAAAATTTTTGTACAGGCAGGATTTTTCGAAGAAACAGAGAAAACATATTCAAATGCGAATTAAATTAGCATTACTATGTATTTTTTGCTGTAAGCAAAAGGGAGGGATTTATCTATGAAAAAATTTTTGGCGTTCTTGATGGCCTTTGCGGTTATCGGTTCCGTACTGGCTGGCTGCGGTGGCGGAGACAAAAAGAAAGATGCTCCGAAACCGGCTGCTGACGGTGGCAAAAAATTCATTAACATTGCTACCGGCGGAACCGCGGGTACTTATTATCCGTTAGGCGGCGCGCTGGCTGACATCCTGAACAAAAATCTGAAAGGCGCGAATGCTTCCGCTCAGTCCACCGGCGCTTCTGTTGCCAACGTAAACCTGTTGAAGGAAGGCAAAGTTGACATTGCGTTCATCCAGAACGATATTGCTTACTATGCCGCAACCGGCACGGAAATGTTCAAAGACAAAAAGGTTGAATCCCTGAAAGGCCTGGCTACCCTGTATCCGGAAACCGTTCAGATCGTTACCACCAAAAAGACCGGCATCAAAACCGTTGCTGACCTGAAAGGCAAGAGAGTTGCCGTAGGTGCTGCCGGTTCCGGTACCGAAGCAAATGCCCGTCAGATCCTGAATATTGCAGGTATCACCTATAAAGACATCAAACCCCAGTACCTGTCCTTCGGTGAAGCAGCTTCTGCTCTGAAAGACGGCAACGTTGACGCAGGTTTCGTAGTAGCCGGTTTCCCGACTGCTGCTATCCAGGACCTGGCAACCCAGCATGAAGTTGTAATGGTAAGCGTAGGCGCTGACATTGCTGACAAGCTGATTGCCAAATATCCGTACTACACCAAAGTTACCATTCCGGCCAAGACCTACAACAAGGTTGAAACCGATACTGCTGCAGTTGCTGTAAAATGCATGCTGGCTGTTACCGATAAGATGGATGCCGATACCGGTTACGCTGTTGTAAAAGCATTGTATGGCAACCTGGACCGTATGAAAGCTGCTCATAACGTATCCAAGAACATCACCAAAGAAACCGGTAAAGATGGTATGTCCATTAAACTGAATGCCGGCGCTGAAAAATTCTTCAACGAGAAGTAATTTTTGATGGATCACACAAGTACAGACCGGACTCCGGCGTCCACCGGGGCCCGGTCTTTTTACAAACGTCCGTCTTTTGTATTACTGCTGTTTATTATAGCGGCTGCTTTCTGCTGGTACGGTGATCAGCTGCTGGTAGTCTTACTTCCGGAAAATGAACGAAACGTTTGTTCCTTCCCGGTAACCAAAGGGGAGGAATGGCATTATCATTACAAGCATTCGGTGCAGCAGACTCCTGTGGATGAATATTTCCGGGTCAATGGTGTGGACGATATGACCATGACCCATACAACGTATGAATCGTTGGGGGTGGGACTGCCCTACGATCCTGCGGAAGGAAAATTCACCAGTCTGGAGAAGGACGGAAAGTTCGATTTGGAAATGAACCGGCCATACCGGTCATTGAAGTTCCGGACAGCTGTGCAGGCTATGCCGAAAATTATCCATAAGGATAAGACCTACGACCTGTGCTTACTTTACGGGCAGGGGACGTTGGTAGAAGTTAAAGTGATAAAACGGTATCAATACTGGCTGATGTCACTGGCAAACTGATTAAAACATGACGATAATTATTGATAAGCGAAGTCTTGGCATTTAAAGCATCGGTTACATTACTATTTTTTAGAAAAGGCGGTGAAGCCTGTGGACGATTTGAAAAAGAAAACAACTGCCGCTCCGGCGGAGATGTCTGCTGAAGAGGTGATGCAGAAATTTGATAAAGAATCCAACAAACGGGAGCCGGACGGGTTTTGGGGATATGTGATCTCTGCCATCTGCATCCTGTTTGCCTGCTTCCAGCTGTATACAGGTATCTTCGGGGTACTGGACGCGCACCTGCAGCGTACCATCCATCTGTGTTTCGGTATGGCGCTGATTTATTTGTTATACCCGGCCCGTGCCAGTTGGTCGAAAAAATCTATGCATCCTGTTGATTTAGTGTTTGCAGTACTCAGTGTGTTTGCAACGATGTATATTTTCTTTGAATACGATGAGCTGGTATTGCGTGCCGGTATGAATACCGAGACGGATATCATGGTCGGTATCCTGGGTATCATTCTGGTATTTGAGGCAGCCCGCCGTACGGTCGGCTGGCCTATGATCACGGTGGCCCTGGTCTTCCTGGCGTACGCCTTTGCCGGTCCTTACATGCCGGGCATTATGGCGCATCGCGGTGTCGGCTTTGACGAACTGGTCAGCCACCTGTACTTTACCACAGAAGGTATCTTCGGTGTGCCCATGGGCGTATCGTCCACCTTCATTTACCTGTTCATTTTGTTCGGCGCGTATCTGGAAGCCACCGGTCTCGGCAAGTTCTTTATCGATACGGCCAACGCGCTGGCAGGCTGGGCCGTGGGCGGTCCCGCCAAGGTTGCGGTTCTGTCTTCCGGCCTGATGGGCACGGTTTCCGGTTCATCTGTTGCTAACGTAGCGGGTACCGGTTCCTTCACCATCCCCATGATGAAAAAGTTAGGATACCGTCCGGCGTTTGCAGGCGCGGTAGAAGCGGCGGCTTCCACCGGCGGCCAGCTGATGCCTCCGGTTATGGGCGCGGCGGCTTTCCTGATGGCGGAATTTGTCGGCGTTCCTTACATTGATGTAGTAAAAGCGGCTGTGATTCCGGCGGTGCTGTATTACACCGGCATCTGGATTGGCGTTCACTTTGAAGCGAAAAAATACGGTCTGAAGGGTACGCCCCGGGAAGAGTTGCCGAAGTTTGGCGAACTGCTGCGGGAAAAAGGCCATCTGGCGATCCCTCTGATCATCATCGTTTATCTGCTGGTTACCGGTTACACTCCTATGCGGGCAGCGCTGTATGCCATTGCCCTGACTATCATCTGTGCCTGCCTGCGTAAGAGCACCCGCATTACCCCCAGGGATTTTGTCAACGGCCTGATTAACGGCTCCAAAGGCGTGCTGGGCGTACTGATCGCCTGCGCCACGGCCGGTATCATCATCGGTGTCGTAACCAAGACCGGCGTAGGCCTGAAACTGGCTACCGCGTTGCTGGATCTGGCAGGCGGACAGCTGCTTCCGGCCATGTTCTTTACCATGATCACCTCCCTGATTCTGGGAATGGGTGTTCCTACCACGGCCAACTATGTAATCACTTCCACCATTGCGGCTCCCGCTTTGGTACAGATGAATGTACCGGTGCTGGCAGCTCATATGTTCGCGTTCTACTTCGGTATCGTGGCAGACGTTACGCCTCCGGTTGCCCTGGCAGCCTATGCCGGTTCCGGTATCGCCGGTGCCAATCCCATGAAGACCGGCGTCAATGCGGCGAAGCTGGCTATTGCGGCGTTCATCGTGCCCTACATTTTCGTACTGGCTCCGGAGCTGCTGATGATCAATGCCACTGCGTTTACAGTAATTTTGTCTATGGTTACTGCCATTTTGGGCATGTGGGGCCTGTCTCTGGCCATGATCGGTTTCTGCCAGCATCCGCTGAATGTATTACAGCGCATAGTATTCTTCCTGGGCGGTCTGTGCCTGATCGTTCCGGGAACCATGACCGATATCGCAGGCATTGCGGTACTGGCACTTGGTTTCCTGTGGCAAAAACGAAACAAGGGCGGCGCCCTGAAAGTCAATCCGGACGAAGAGTAAATTGGCGGACAGTAAGTCGTTATAAGTAACAGAGTATTGCTGATTACGTAAAACAGAATATCTTTTTTCAATCGCACCGGCTATTCTTCCTTATCCCTCCTTTCTTAATTATAAGGTTCGTGAATGGGCCGGTGCTTTTTTTATGCAAAAACAGTTTGTTTTCGTATGAATTTCACAAATATTTCACAATTGAAATATGCTAATGAATCCAAATCGTTGTTTTTCCGGTCTGATTGCGTTATAATAACAGCAGAATCGAAAGAGCGGAAAATATCAGACAGGGAGGTAAATTTTGGATAAGTCTTTGAAGAAACTGAATATCATACCGCTTGGGGGTCTTGGCGAAATCGGAAAAAACATGACGGCCTTCCGTTATGGGAACGACATCATTCTGATTGACGCCGGTTTAATGTTCCCTGAGGATGATATGCTGGGAATTGATCTGGTCATTCCCGACATTACCTATTTAATTGAGAATCAGGACAAGCTGAAAGGAATTTTTTTAACCCACGGGCATGAAGACCATATCGGCGCGCTGCCTTTTATTTTGAAACAGCTGGATGTGCCGGTTTACGGTACCGCGTTAACGCTTGGTATTCTGGAAGGCCGTCTGGATGAAGCAGGGGTTTCCACTGCCAATTTAAATGTAGTGAAATCCGGTGACCGTGTACGGGCCGGTGTTTTCAAACTGGAATTTATGCGGGTCAACCACAGTATACCTGACGCCATCGGTATGGCGATCCATACGCCGGTAGGTCTGATCGTCCATACGGGTGACTTTAAAATTGACCAGACGCCTGTTGACGGACAGGTGATGGAACTGAACCGGTTTGCTGAATACGGCGACCGGGGGGTCCTCCTGATGATGGCGGACAGTACCAATGCGGAACGTCCCGGTTACACACAAAGTGAAAAATTTGTAGGGGAGACCTTCGACAATGAATTCCGCTATGCAAAGCACCGCATTATTGTTGCCACGTTCTCTTCCAATGTGCACCGCATCCAGCAGATCTGTGATACGGCTGCAAGATACGGGCGCAAGGTTGCGGTCATGGGCCGGAGCATGGTCAATGTTGTCAATATTTCACTGAAGCTGAATTACCTGAATGTTCCGGAAGGGCTGCTGGTCGATATTGACGAGATCCGTAATTATACGAATGATAAGATCGTTGTCATCTGTACCGGAAGCCAGGGGGAACCTATGTCTGCCCTGACCCGTATGTCCATGGGTGAAAACCGGAAAGTACAGATCGTTCCGGGGGATACGGTGATTATTTCGGCGGCACCGATTCCCGGCAATGAAAAAATGGTTTCCAATACAATTAACCATTTATATATGCTGGGCGCGGAGGTAGTGTATGAAAAGGCCAACGGCGTTCATGTTTCCGGCCATGCCAGCCAGG
>DOSQ01000158.1:1579-9864 GCA_003512125.1 Acidaminococcaceae bacterium | reverse complement strand
TGCTGGGGGATGTGCCGGACTTCTGTACCGTGATCCTGCAGGCGGAAAAGATGGACGGGCGCCAGAAATTTACGAAGTTCTTACAGAAGGAAACGGTGTTTGTGGACTGTTCTCCCATGGACTCCCGGTATCTGCCGGCCTGGCTGGCCCGGCAGGCAGAACAGCGGGGCGGACGTCTGGACCGGGGCGCGGTGCAGCGCATCCAGGAATATCTGGCGACCGTGGACAATCCGCCCTTGCAGCTGCTGGCGGCAGAGGTGGAAAAGATTGCCGTGTATGCGGGAGACCGGAAAAGCTGGACTGCGGCAGATGTGGATCTGCTTTTCTCCTCATTGCCGGAGATTGGGGTATTTGCTCTGAACAATGCCATCACGGCCAAAAATACAGTACTGGCGTTGCAGCTGCTGGCAGAGGAACAAAAGAAAAATACGTATATGCCTCTGTTAGCGGCCAAACTGCTGACCCATCTGCGCAGCATACTGATGGTAAAGGAAGGGGAACGGCTGGGGCGTTCCGCCAGTCAGATCGCGGCGGAATCCCACAAGGCGCTATTTCTGATTTCCATGTGGCAGAAAGAAGGAGCCCGGTTCAGCGAGGCCCGTCTGCGCAACGGTATTCAGGCGCTGGATACGATGGTGGAAGAAATCAGCCTGGGGGGACGGCAGTATGACCGTCTGGAAGAAATTATTGCCATATTGTGCGCTGGATGAGTTTGCGGCCGGTCTGTTTTGTTCTGCTTCAAAAGCTGTTTTTGGAAATAATTGCGAACTTTGAAACAGAGTAGGCCCGGTAAAAATGTATACACAGCTTTGCCGCCGGCTTTTATAGACATTTAAGAATGTATTTGATAAAATAAATTATATTGTGAATTTTATTGTTTTATCAGACAGCACAAAGGGGGGAAGCGGCTTACAGCCGGAATTTCATGGGAAAAAATGAATTGCTTTATGTGATTAAACCTTCACAACAGACAAAAGAAACCTTACTGCAGTTATTGGCCGACCATAAAGAGGTACAGTTTGTTTCCCTGATGGGCGTGGACCTGGCAGGAAACGATACGGACGAAAAGATCCCGGTCAATATTTTTTTGCATGACATTGATAAATTCCTCACCGGCAGCGCTGCCCAGACAGACGGTTCCTCCGTGGTGCTGCCCGGCATCGCCACCCTGAACGATGCCCGTGTGGATATGGAAGTGGACCGGGATGTAAACTGGTACGTGGATTACAACTACGAACATTTTGATGAAAAGGGACGCATGGTAGGCACGCTCCGCATGCCCTGCTTCCTGACCCATAACGGGGACTATGTGGATTCCCGTTCTATTTTGAAGAAGTCCCTGCAGTATGTGGAAACTGAACTGCTGGCCCTGATGAAAAAATATCCGCATATCCCGGGGCTGGAGAATATTGATGTAAACGAGATCGACCATCTGATTTTCACTACGGCTACCGAATTGGAATTCTGGGTGAAATCTCCCCGGGAAAATTCTCCCATCGAGGCCCTGTCTTCCTCCCAGGTCATGCAGGAGATGTACTGGCAGCGCACCCGCGGCAATGTACGCACGGCTTTGGAGCAGACCATTGAGATGCTGGAGCTGTACGGACTGGAACCGGAAATGGGGCATAAAGAATGCGGCGGCGTCAAAGGACAGATTGATTCCTCCGGCCATATGACCCATATCAACGAACAGCTGGAAGTAGACTGGAAATATAATGTGGGCCTGCAGACGGCAGACAATGAAATTCTGGCCCGCATCGTCGTCAAGGAAGTGTTCCGCCAGAACGGTCTGGACATTTCCTTCCAGGCGAAACCGATCCCCGGCGTGGCCGGCAGCGGCGAACATACCCATGTGGGCATCGCGGCCAAACTGAAAAACGGCAAGGTGGTCAATCTGTTTGCCCCGGCGGATATGCATAAGGATTTCCTGTCCGCGGTAGGGTATGGCGCTGTGATGGGCATCATGAAGAACTATGAAGCCATCAATCCCTTCATCTCTGCCACCACAGATGCCTTTAACCGGCTGAAACCGGGCTTTGAGGCGCCGGTGTGCATCGTGACGTCCCTGGGCCTTGCCCCGGACATCCCGTCCCGGAACCGTACCATCCTGGCCGGCCTGATCCGCGATCTGGACAATCCGCTGGCGACCCGCATCGAGATGCGTTCCCCGAACCCCTATACCAATACCTATATCGCCATCGCGGCGTTCTATCTGGGCGCCCTGGACGGCATCAAAGCCTGTGTGACCAGTAAGAAATCCCTGGCCCAGCTGGAAAAGGAAATTTCCAAAAAGGCCGGACAGAAGGGCTTCTATCTGGAAAAAGACAGGGAATACCGTACCGAAGCCGATGTGTTTGAAGACTTTACGGCGGAAGAACGTGCCAAGCTCTTTGGCGAGCCGCCTGCTACCGTGTGGGAAAATATCCGGAACTGGGAAAAATATCCGGAAAAGAAGAAGGTTATCATGGAAGGCGGCATCTTCGACGAAGCAGTGATCCGTTCCTTCGCGGAAGGCGCTATGATCCGCTGGAAGACGGAACTGCTGAACCGGCTGATTCCGGAAGTCCGGGCCGATGTGGTGGCTGCGAAAAAACTGCATGATGCCGGAAACGGAACCGCGTATGATAACGCTGCCTGGAAAAAGATACAGGCCGTGCGTAATAAACTGGCGAAAGATTCCGCAAAGGAAACCTGTACGTTTACGGAAATTAAAAATGCCATAGAGGCCGGGGATTACGATGCGGTATCCGAGAAATTCCAGGAGATGCAGAAACTGAAAGACGAACTCTATGGGTTGTATCACGATTACAGGCAGAACATCATTGATTAAAAGCGGTGATCCTTCAAGTGAATTCATGGTAATCACCGGAGCAGGACCCGGAAATGGTGCTTTTTGCCGTTGAGACCTGTTTGTATTGTGAACTTTGTGAAATTTTCTTCAGAGGGTTGTTGTATTATAAGTAGACATGTGGTAAAATACAACAAGTGTTGACTGGACGTTCAGTTTTGAGATAATTTTATTTATAAAAAAATAGACACCGTATTTAGGAGGATGACAATGAATTTTGCATTTACGGAAGAACAGCTCGAATTGCAGGAAATGGTGCGCGAGTTTGTTGAAAAGGAAATAACCCCTATCGCAGGTGAGATGGATGCGGAAAACGCGACCCGTCCGGAACTGTTTAAGATGGCTGCTGACATGGGGCTGCTGAATGTTATCGTTCCTGAAGAATACGGTGGACTGGGTCTGGACAGTGTGACCGTTGCCATGATGTATGAAGAACTGGGCAAGGGCTGCGCCGGCGTAGCGACTTCCATGGCGGCTAATGCGCTGGCTACGGCTCCGGTTCTGATTGCGGGTAACGATGAACAGAAACGCATGTGGTGCGATATCCTGAACGAAGGCGGCCTGGCTGCTTTCGCCCTGACGGAACCGGGCGCCGGCTCCGATGCAGGCGGTGTTTCCACCCGTGCCGTACATAACAAAGAGGACAAGACCTATACCTTAAACGGTACCAAGGCTTTTATTACCAACGGCGGTATTGCGGATATTTACCTGATTTTTGCCAACACCCGTAAAGACGGCGGTATCCGCGGTCTGACCGCGTTTATCGTACCGAAGGGAACCCCCGGTTTCAAAGTGGGCCGTAAAGAGGATAAGATGGGTATCCGTCCTTCCAATACCTGTGAACTGATTCTGGATAACGTTGTGATCCCGGAATCAAACCGGGTAGGCCGGGAAGGCCAGGGATTCCGGATTGCCATGCAGACGCTGGATTCCGCCCGTCCGTTCGTGGGCGCGGTTTCCGTAGGCCTGGCTCAGGCTGCTCTGGATGTTGCGGTTGCCTATGCCAAAGAGCGCAAACAGTTTGGCCAGCCCATTGCTTCTTTTGAAATGATCCAGGAAATGGTTGCGGACATGGCTATGAAGATCGATGCGGCCCGCCTGCTGGTGTACCGTGCCTGCGCTATGCGTGACGAAGGTGTTGTATTCACCAAGGAAGCTGCCATGGCCAAATGCTTTGCGGCGGATACTGCGATGGAAGTTACCACCAATGCCGTACAGATCATGGGTGGTTACGGTTACTCCAAGGAAAATCCGGCGGAAAAACGCATGCGTGATGCCAAGATCATGCAGATTTATGAAGGCACCAACCAGATCCAGCGGCTGGTCATCGCCAACAAAGTTATGTACTGATTTATGCGAAGCTGCCCCGTTGCCTGCTGACAGGCAGCGGGGTTTTTGTTATAATACTGTATAAGGATCTGTTGCGGAAACCCTTCGCAGCAGTTTCTGAAAAGAATTCTGGGAGCCGCTATGATTTTATTATGGTTATCGCTGCTGGTGCTGTTCCTGGACCGGGTCACCAAGCTGGCTGTTGTTTCAAAAATGGCGGAAGGAGAAAGCTTTCCGGTTTTTGAAAATATTTTTCATGTAACATATGTTTTGAACCCGGGCGCCGCGTTTGGCATGCTGCCTCATAACCGTGCTTTTTTTCTGGTAATCGGTGTTGCGGCAGTTGCTGTCATCTGGTGGATGCGGAAAGATATACTGGCTGAAGGGTGGCGGATACGGAGCGGAACCGCATTGTTTCTGGGAGGTACCCTGGGAAACCTGTGGGACAGGATACAGACAGGGCTGGTCATCGATTTTTTTGATTTTCGTATCTGGCCGGTGTTTAACGTGGCGGATATTGCCATATGCGCAGGAGTAGGACTGATTTTATGGGGAATGGTACAGAACGGATTTCTGGACAATTAAATGAAACGGAGGCTCCGGTTGCTGACGGTGTCTGGAATGACACAGGGGAGGAGCCGGATGTTGCCGCGCAGGATGCGGAAGATCTGCGGGAAGTGACTGCAGACGCAGCGGACTCCGGAAAACGGGCGGATGTGTTTTTTGCCGAAGTCCTGGAAAGTACCCGCTCCCATGTCCGGATTTTGCTGGATGAAGGCCGTGTTTCCAAAGGGGGAAAAACGCTTAAGCCGAATTACCGGATCAAAGCGGGCGAAATGTTCCAGATCACATTGCCCAGGCCTATTCCCCTGGAAGCTGAACCGGAAAATATTCTGCTGGACATCCTTTATGAAGATGACGACGTAATCGTGCTGAATAAGCCCAGGGGTATGGTGGTGCATCCGGCGCCGGGACATTATACAGGCACCCTGGTCAATGCGTTACTGTTCCACTGTAAGAACCTGTCGGGAATCAACGGGGTGATCCGGCCCGGCATTGTCCACCGGCTGGATAAAGATACCAGCGGAATTATGATCGTTGCCAAAAATGACGAGGCGCATGTATCTCTTTCAAAACAGATCCAGGATAAAACGGCAAAGCGTACCTATCTGTGTGTGGTCAGAGGGAATATAAAAACGGATTCCGGTGAGATAAAAACCCGGATGGACAGGGATAAAAATGACCGGAAACGGATGGCGGTTGTGGCAGAAGGCGGTCGCGAGGCCATTACGGGATATGAGGTGCTGGAACGGTTTGGACGGTTTACCGTGGTCAGGTGCAGTTTAAAGACCGGGCGCACCCATCAGATCCGTCTGCATATGGAGTATCTGGGTTACCCGTTGGTGGGCGATCCCAAATATTCCCCTATGAAAACGCCGTTTTCCATAAAAGGGCAGGCGCTGCATTCCCAGACCCTGGATTTTATCCATCCGCGGACAGGGAAACCGATGCATTTTGAAGCGCCCCTGCCGGAGGATCTGCAAAAAATTATAACCCGTCTGCATAACGGACAGTTTTGACAGCAGGGCGTGACGCATGTTTCGCTCTGTGCTGTAATTTAATTAAGGATTTACAGAATGTTTTTTTTAAAATGACTATGAAAAGACAAAAATTTGGGTTAATATAAATATGAGGTGAAAACTATGAAGAGTATTATTAAAAAAACTTCGATTATGGATGCGGACGGCATCCGCCGTGCATTGATCCGTATCGCTCATGAAATTACGGAAAAGAACAGGGGCGTGGAGAATGTCGCTCTGGTTGGCATCCGTACACGGGGCGTACCGTTGGCAGCCAGGATTGCGGATGAGATTGAGAAGATTGAGAATGTTAAGGTGCCCACCGGTTCACTGGATATTACCCTGTACCGTGATGACCTCACTACGATGGGGTATAACCCGGTAATCCACGGGACGGAAATTGATTTTGATATTACAGGCAAACATATTATTCTGGTGGATGACGTGCTTTATACCGGACGTACGATCCGTGCTGCCCTGGATGCCATTATTGATATGGGCAGGCCCAATTCGATCCAGCTGGCCGTTCTCATTGACCGCGGACACCGGGAACTGCCGATCCGTGCCGATTACGCGGGGAAGAATGTTCCGACTTCCCGCCGTGAGACCATTGAAGTGGCGTTGCAGGAAGAAGGGAAAGAGGACGAGGTTATTTTAGGCGAGATTGCCGAATAATCGCAGGAGTTTTCATATATTTCATAAAGTTTTGCCGGTTCTGTGTTATAATACATGTTGCAGGTTTTTGTCATGAAGAACGGAAACTGTTTGCCGGCATTCTGTAAAAAGTTTATTTTTGGGGAGGTTTTCTCATGAAAAAAAGATCGTTGCTGTTATTCAGTTTATTAACTGTATTTCTTGTGTCGCTGTCAATGGTTGCCTTCGCTGCGTCCAAGGACGAAAACCCTTATAAAAACCGTTATGTAAAAGCGGCTCAGGAAATCCGTAAACAGGGGACGGCAAAAATAGTCTTTCAGTTTATGACACGGGAAAATGTGCCTTTACCGGGAGTTATTATGCTGTACAATACTACGAAAGAAAGAGGACTGGAAGGTGTAGCGGATGAGAAGGGCATCGTTCAGTTTGATGTAAAGAATTCGGAGCTGTATTATATCCATCATGTAATTTACGATAAAAAGATTTTGCCGGTGCAGGGGAGCGCCCAGGTCAATAATATTGACAAGCTGGACGTGCGTAAAGGTACCGTTTTATGGAACGTTATCGTAAAATATGGGGACCAGGCGTTTATGAGTTACCGCGGTAATTAAGGAGACACAGACAAATTAATCGGTGTTTTCTTAATATAAAAAGCCTGTAGCTGGGGAAAAAAATCAGAGCCGGACACTGCTGTCCGGCTCTGTTGCATTATAGTTATATCAGATTGTTAAAGAAAAAATCATAACGATTTCGGCTTGATCAGAAGTTTGCCAAACCGTTTGGTCATGTTGCGCATCTGGGTGATTTTGCGGGATTTGTTCCGGTGCCGCGGTTTCATGTCTGCTTTTTTACCGAAATCGCCCCGGTCAACATACGTCAGTTTCATTTTGTCAGGGGAAAGGAACCGGCAAAGCTCACGCACCAGTTTTTCCGGATCGGCCTCTTCGCTGCAGGAAAAACCGTCAATAGATACAAATCCTTTCTCGTAATTTACATGTAAAATAATATGACCGGCCTTACAAATACTGTAAATACCGTAATTGGATTCATCTTCCTGTTCTGTCCGTATGCTTTGCATATACATATGGGCAGCTTTAGCAAATTCTTCCAACACGCTTTTTAATGCACTCTGTGCCAGTGCGTCTTCCGCACAGCCGTACAGATCGGCGGCAACCAACAATCCTGTTTTCAAAATAAGTCTCCTTTTTTAAAACTGCCGACAGGGATATACCTGTCCGTTCCGTGTTTTCTACCACTTTTGAAGTAGTCTGATTTGCAGGTTTATTATAACAGAGGCAGACAAGGTTGTCAAAAGGCCGGACTTACTGGGAAATGAGTCTGTTGAAATTTGTGATATAATAGTGTCAGCCATAATAAACAATGCTGAGGGATCGCATGGAAAAAATTGAAGGAACCGTTGAAACAATTGTATTTCAAAGTGATAATCAACAATTTTCTGTCTTCCGAATCCGGAGCGCTGCCCTGGGTCTTGTTACAGCTGTCTACAGGGGCCCGTCTCCGTTCCTGGGGGAAACCGTGCAGGCATCCGGCAACTGGACACAGCATCCGCGCTTTGGCTGTCAGTTTGTGATGGCCGGTTATCAGTCGGTTAAGCCGAATTCGGCCGAGGGCGTTGAACGTTTTCTGGCCAGCGGAGCCGTAAAAGGAATCGGCAAAGCGATGGCTGCCCGCATCGTGGAACATTTTGGAAGGGATACGCTGGAAATACTCGGGAAAGCGCCGGAGCGTCTGGCGGAAATTTCCGGTATCGGTGCGAAAAAAGCAAAAAGTATCGGAGAAGCCTACCACGCAATTTCTGATTTACGGGAGATTATGCTTTTTTTGGAAGAGCATGGGGTAAGCGGAAATTATGC